>DBCE01000067.1:8352-11239 GCA_002292895.1 Phycisphaerales bacterium UBA966 | reverse complement strand
TTGTCCTCAAGCTGAGCAAGCGTTCGCGTACCAATGATTGTGCTCGCCACACCAGGTCGGTTCATCGTCCAGCGCAAAGCAAGCTGGGCCACCGAGCACTTCTTCTTGTCTGCCATAGCGTGCAAAGCGTCCAACAAGACCCATGTACGTTCGTGGAGGAACTTTGAGTCTGACTTCACACGGGTCGATCCATCATCAGTTGGCAGATGGGTTCGACTGAACTTTCCACTCAAAACGCCGCCGCGCAAGGGGCTCCACGGAGTGACCCCCATGCCCTCATGGATGGCCATGGGGATGAGTTCCGCCTCCACGGTTCGTTGCAGCAAACTGTATTCAATCTGCAGTGCGACCAGTGGCGTTGATCCACTGTGGCGAGCAAACGATTGGGCAAGCGCACACACCCACGCGGGATGGTCGCTCAGCCCAAGGTGACGCACCTTGCCTTGGCGGACAAGCTGCTCCATGCCACGCATGAGTTCTTCAATGGGAGTGAGGCGATCCCAGAAGTGGCACCACAAGAGGTCGATGTAGTCGGTTCCCAAGCGGCGCAGGGAGTGTTCCACCGCGTTCATCATGCTCTTACAACCACTACCACCACCGTTTGGGTCCCCTGGCCACATGTTTCCACCAAACTTCGTGGCAATGACAACTTGATCACGGGTGCCAGCCCCCGCACCCGTGCGGAAGTAGTCGCCGATCACCTTTTCACTGTGCCCCTTGGTGTAAATATTGGCGGTGTCGATGAAGTTTCCGCCCAATTCAAGGTAGCGACTGATCATGGCGTCGCTGTGGGCCACATCGGTTCCAAACCCCCATTCTGTTCCAAATGTCATGGCCCCCAGACAGATTGGGTGAACGCGCAAGCCGCTGCGACCAAGAGTGACATAGTGGGGGGCATTGGTGGTCATGGCAGCACGATAGGCGTGTACTTCCCTATGCTGCAAGTCTGTGGCTAAATCACCATCATTGACGTTCTTCGGGGCTGCAGGCGAGGTCACCGGAAGTTGCACCTTAGTAGAGACAGAGCACGCTCGCGTACTCATTGACTTTGGTCTGTTCCAAGGGGCGATGTCCCAGGAGCAGCGCAACAAGGTTCCTCCTGCGCTCGACTTCCGCCGATTGAATGCAGTGGTGTGTACACACGCGCACATCGATCACTGCGGCCGGCTGGGCATGCTTCCTCGACTTGGATTTGAGGGCCCAGTGTTCTGCACCGAACCAACCGCCACCCTGCTGCCAATGGTGCTTCGCAGTTCTGCCAACTTGCAGAAGATGCGCGTTGAGGAATTCCGCGAAGGCACCGGGCCAGATGCGGTGGTACTTGATCCACCGCCAGACCCGTCACTGAAGGTCGATGATCGACATGAAGATCCGCCGGTGTTGTATGCGCGTGGTGACGCTGAGCGCGTCAGTCGAAATTTGGTTGGCGTGCCGTATCGAGTTTGGCGGGAGATCGCCTCTGGCATTCGCATGCGCCTTCACGACGCCAGTCACATCATCGGAAGTGCATCGGTTGAGCTAGAGATAGCCCACGGTGCATCGCGCATTCGAGTGGTTTTTTCAGGCGATATTGGTCCCTCTGGTGAGACCTACCTCGCCGCGCGCGGCCACGCCCCGGAAGCGGACGTGGTGGTGATGGAATCAACAACGGGTAGTCGCCCGATCGGCACACACGCGCCGGATACCGACGCCTCGCTACGCGAAGTCATTGAGCATTGTCGACACGGTCGCCGCACGGCCATCATGCCCACGTTCAGTGTTGGGCGTGCGCAAGTGCTCGTTCATCACCTTGCGCAGTTGTCGCGCGAAGGATTACTTGACGAAATTCCGGTGTACCTCGACAGCCCGATGGCCATTCGTGCCGCCGAGTTGTGTGTCCAGCATCCATCATTGCTCTCGGGAACTGCACGCGCGATGATTGGTCGCGGGCATTCGCCGTTTGAGTTTGATTCGCTGCACTGCTTGTGGTCGCGCAAGCACTCATTGAAGATTGCCGGGCGCGAGGGCGCAGGCATTGTTCTCGCTGGCAGTGGATTCTGCGATGCCGGTCCAGTGTTGCACCACCTTGAGAACGCACTGTGTCACGATCGCGGCTTTGTGGTCTTTACGGGCTACGTGTTGCCGGGCTCAATGGCGGAATCGCTGGCGAGTGGCGTGGCGAAGCGCGTTCGAATCAATGGCACGGAAATTGACGTCCGGGCGCGCATTTCCCGGCTTCAGGGTCTCAGTGGGCATGCTGACGCAGACCAAATGTGTGACTGGCTGGCCGGAAGTGGGCACGTTCCTGGCTTGGTGGTCTTGAACCACGGCGATGACGCGGCTCGAATTGGCATGGAAACACGAATCATGTCGGCCATGCCTACCAAGGTCGCGCGCCCTGCTTGCCAAGACACTGTTGCGCTGGCCTAAGATTTATTGGTGTAACCAGTGCGGGTGGCTAGGGGGGATCATGACATGGCAACCCAGCCACTATGGATGTTGGCGTGATCGCCACAGATGTCGGCACGATCAAGAGAGATCGGCGCATGATCGGAGTTGCTCACGCGGATACTTATATGCATTATCAGCACAAGATCACGTATGTAAGCCTAGATATCGACTCACGATCGCGGGTTTTAAGCACTTGATCGGCCAGTTAATCACGTAGCACAACACAGGGCGACACACACCCTGAGCATTGAGGCTTCGTTGATTATTAGTCAGAATGTGTGTTAGTGTCCCGGTTTGGGTGAGCTGTCTTCCGAGACAACTTGGCCGAGGCGGTTGCTGGGGCTGTGGATGTGTGGGGCAACCAACGGAACCGCGACAGCTTCAATGGTGATGGGTATCAGTTCACCTTTCTCGCGAATCACTACACCTGCACTTGTGCCGCTACGGCGGGTTCGCC
>DBCE01000067.1:2910-8329 GCA_002292895.1 Phycisphaerales bacterium UBA966 | reverse complement strand
ATACGATTTCGTCGCCGCCCCGCCACTGTTTCGGCATCAACATGTTCCACGTGGAACATCACACAAGGAATCCCCATGGCTAAGAACTCCGATGATCGCACCAAGATGACACAATCCAAGCTCGGTCGCGGATTGGGAAGTTTGATTCCTGTGTCAATCCAACGACCAAGCATTTCAGAACCCGCGACCGTTGAGTTTGTCGAACCGGCAGTGAGTGCCAAGGCACATGAAACGAACCATTCAAATGTTCGGGGCGCTAGTGGAACCGTGGAGCCGAAGCCGTCACAAACCGCCCAGCTTGCAGATGCCTCCCCTTCACAGTTGGCTGATGGAATGGTTACTTTCATCGCGGTTCGGGCCATCCAACCAGGCAAGTACCAGCCCCGCGGTGGCATGGATCCCGTGGCGCTCGACACGCTGGCGCGCAGTATCGAGCAGTCTGGGTTGATGCAGCCCGTGGTGGTTCGGCCACTTCCCGGTGCAACTGGCCGCTTTGAATTGATCGCCGGTGAACGCCGCTGGCGCGCTATGGACCAGCTTGGGCGGACCGAAATACCAGCCATTGTGCAATTGGTGGACGACCGGCAGGCGGCCGAGTTGTCGCTGATTGAGAACCTGCAACGTGAAGACCTCAACCCAATGGACAGAGCGGCGGCGCTCCGACGCCTTGCAGATGACTTCGGTTTGACTCACCATGACTTGGCTGGGCGCGTTGGACTTGATCGTGCAACGGTCTCGAATCTGTTGCGCCTCAATGATCTTGACGGCGGATCTGCGTCACACGTTCGCTCGGGTGCCATCTCATTGGGCCACGCAAAGGTTCTCTTGGGCGTAACGGAGGTGGGGGTCCGGCGAAACTTTGCAGAGCAAGCCGCCGTGCACGGTTGGTCTGTTCGGGAACTTGAGGGAGCAATTCGGGACACTGCAGGGGTTCCACGTGGAACATCACCAGCCAAGGCAAAGGGTCGCGGTCCTAAGAGTGCTCACCTTGCGGATCTTCGGCGACAACTTGAACAACACCTCGGCACTCGAGTGGACATTCGGGTCGGACGCAAGAAGGGCGCCGGCGAGTTGCGAATCCAGTTCTTCTCCCTTGATGAATTCGATGGACTGATGCAACGCATTGGGTTTGACAAGAATCGCCTACCAGACTGATAGCGTCCTATAACTTAATAACAATCCCGGAATCCCGTTCCCGGAATCCATTACTCTGACGCGTTCCATGATCACCACCACCAATCATCGTCGCCGTTGGCTCGCCATTGTGTCGCTCAGCGCGGTGAGCGGCGCGCTCATGTTGGGTCTTGCTCAACCGCAGGAACCAGCTGCGCCGAAGACCGCCACACCACCAGCCACAGCGACCACTGGTCCACAGGTATTCACAGTGGATGACGTTCACTCGATGGCACTCTTTCGCGTGCAACACTTTGGAGCCGGGCAGTTCTGGGGTCGATTCAATGACATCGAGGGCAACTTCACCTTTGCGCCGGGTAAGGCCGAGGGAATGAAGTTTGACATCACTATCAAGGTGGAGTCGGTTGACACCGCGAACGATGATCTCAACAAGCATCTTCGCAGCCCAGACTTCTTCTCCGCGAAGGACTTTCCATCAATGACCTTCAAGAGCATCAGTGCTCTGAAAGTTGACGACGCCACCTACGACGTCACTGGCGATCTAACGCTGCACGGCGTGACAAAGACGGTCGTTGCGCGCGTGGAGTATTGCGGGATGGCCGACATGGGGCGCGGGCCAAAGGCTGGATTTGAGGCGCAGTTGCTGATCAAGCGCAGCGACTTTGGCATCAAGTATGGCGTCGACAAGGGCGCTATTGGTAATGATGTGAAGATCATTGTCGGTCTTGAGGGTGCTTTAGCCAAGAAGTGATTCACGGCCGGCATTCATGGAACTCGACATCATCCTCCGCGCGGTATTTGCACCGGCATTGGCTGTTTTCGTAGCGGCCTTGTTGTTGCACATGATCTCTCGCAAGGGCGGGGTTGCTGGGCGACGCGCGCTGTTTGCAGATCACGTGGCGCTGTGGCTTACCCCGCTCCGATGGATGCCCTTGTTGATTGTTGTACCCGGCATAGCAGCACACATTCATCTGCAGGGTGGCTTTGAGTGGTCATGCACAACGTCGTACGAGTGGCTCCCAATCGCGCTGGTGATCGGCGCAGGAGTTTCAGTCGTCACCAGCAACCTATCAAGCCTCAACGGCCAATTGCTAGCGACGGCGGCTGCCGCGTGTGCGATGTTCACTCTCAAACCTCCTGGATTTGGTGGACAGGGGTATCAGGTATTGGCCGCAGCCATCGCGGTTCTCGCCTCGCTCGGCGCAGCGAAGCCAGCCTCGCAGTTCAGAGTGGCGCCGTTCGTCGCACTATGGATCATGGCGGCGTGCGCAAGCATGCTGTGTGTGCTCAGTGGATTTGCAAAGCTTGGCATCGTTCTCGGAGCGCTCAGTGGAGGTAGCGCAGCACTGGCGGTGGCCGCTGCTATTTCTTCATCCGTGCGGCTTGGTCGGGGGGGCGCCACCGCATTCGCGTGTGCGCTCGCGGGGTGTATGTTCATCGGGATGGGCTACGACGAGAGTGGCTTCCCATGGTGGATGTGGGCCATGTCGGCCGCTTCACCAGCACTTATGGGCGTCGGCATGCGCTTTGTGCCTGCAACGCGTTCGCGCACCCAGGCCTGTGTGGTGGTCGCCGCGCCAGCCGCACTTGCTGTGTGTGCAGTTGCATGCGCCGTGTTGCTATCCGGCGTGCTGACTCGGCAACCCGCCCAAAGCAGCAGTGGCGACCCGTACAGCAGTGCCACTCAACCGTAGGATGCAACACATGCTCGCGTGGATCCCATTTCTGCAACCCGCGCCTGGTGTTTCCGCTTACTGGTGGGCGCTGGTTTTTCCACTGTCGGTTTTTGTCAGCATGGCGTGGCGCACCGTTCGACAGAAAGACTTGAATGGCTACTGGCCATCAGTCGCCCGGATGTCCGCTCAAATTGTGGTTGGCATGCTGTCGCTCTTTGTTGGACTGGCGATCATCATTCGCGTGATCATGCCACTCATGCCGGTTGACTGACTCGCCGCGCCCTCAACCACGCGATCACTTCTAGTATCAACCACCACGGCAGGGCAAAGACTGCAGCGTCAAAGAGCGCTTGCGGGAGCATCACCGCGCGCGAAGCGTGTGGGTCATCACCCATCACTCGCCGGACCGCTTCCTTTGGGCTTTCACCACTGGTATCCCGTTCGGCCGGCGGTGGGAAACCCTCGTCCCCTCGATCGGCGCGCCAGGTAGCGGTAATGACTGGCAACGGCCAGCCGATTCCAACAGCCGCTGCACGGACATGACCGCCGTTGATGGGCGGAGCAGGCTCTGCCCACGCAGGAACAACCCCAACCGCTTCAGAGGCATTCACCAGTGGGCCAACGGTTTCAACATTGATCCACCGAATACAGGCTGAACGCCGTTCGGATCCGCTCCATGCCGTTGTTCCACGAAGCAAAAGAACATCAGTGGATTCACGAATGGCAGACATGGTCATCTGTGCATATGGAACCGTCGCCACTGCGCTCACCGCGCCAAGCAGTAAAGCGAACAGCACGCGGCGCCCAAGCACTCGCGGGCTCATGTCGCCTTCTTCACGCCACCGCCGGGTTTCTGTCCCTTGGCGATCGGCGCCTTGCGTTGTTTGCCACGCTTATGCGCCTGATCCTTGGGCTTATCACCCTTGTGTATGCGCTTCTCTTTGCGCTTCAATGCCGCGGGCGCGTTTCGGATCATGGCAGCAAGCGATCGTCCCGGTGTCACTGGTGCATTTGGATCAGTACTTCCACCAACGGTCAATGGGCGATTCACGCGGCGCGCTGGCCGATCAGTGCGCCCTGCAACACGTGGCCCACCACTTCGCGCACCAGTTGGTCGCACACTTGCGGCACGAGCGGGAGCGGGTCGCGCACTCGCTCCACCAGCGCCAGTTGGCCGAGCACCAGTAGGTCGAGCACCAGCAGGTCGAGCACTTGGCGCTCGTGGTCCAACAACGCGCGGACCAGCGGTGCGGCTGCCCGCGCTACGCGGTCCACCAGTGGTCATCTCCACTTCGCGATCTGGGACAGCCCCGTCGCGCATGCGCATGTAAGCGGCATACGCAGGTGGCTTCTTCGGCATTAATTTGACGCGTTGAGTTCGTTCCACATGGAGCCACCGCTCAACATCAGCGGGGCAACGCAATGTGAACGCCTCCGCGCTTCCACCACCGTGACCCGCTCGGCCAACGCGGTGCACGTATTCCTCGGGCAGCAACGGAACGTCATAGTTGATGACGCAACGAGCGGCTGGCACATGCAGTCCGCGTGATGCAACATCAGTGGCCACCACTACGTCTGCATGACCAGTGGTGAATGCAGCAAGCGCTTCGGTTCGTTGTCGCTGACTGCGATCACCATGGATGAGAACAGTCTTGATGGCATGACGACGCAGTGCCGAAGCCACCCATCCTGCGCGTCGGCGCGTGCGGCAGAACACCATCACACCCTTGCGATTTCCATCTTTAATGAGAGCAACCGTGAGGGCTGTCTTTGACTCATCGTCAATGTCGTAGATGTGCTGACCCAAATCAGAACGCGGCTCCGGAGTTCCGGACACCTTAGCGCGGTCGCTACCAACCAGATTGACCCGCTCAGGGTCGCGCAGCATTTCTTCGACCACCTTCTCAACAGGCCGCGGCATGGTTGCTGTGTAGAAGAGCAACTGCCGCGATTCAGGCGCACGCGAAAGAATTTCCTTCGCCTGTGGCAGGAAGCCCATGTCCAGCATTCGATCAGCTTCATCAAGCACACACTGCTGCACGAATGCCAGCGAAATGGCGTCAAGCTCGCACAATTCCTTCACCCGACCGGGCGTTCCGACAAGCAAGTCAACGCCAATCGAGACAGCTTCGCGCTGCGGCGCAAGCGGGCTCTTGCCATAGACGGCGGTTGTTCGAAGCACCGAACCACGGAAGAGCAGGGCGGCTTCGCGCGCCACTTGTTGTGCTAACTCACGAGTTGGACAGAGGACCAATGCTCGCAGTCTTCGACGCGGATCAACTGGTCTGCCTCGAACGCGCAGCGGCGGATCGGCCAACAACTTCATCGCCACTGGCAGCAGGTATCCAAGTGTCTTGCCGGTACCAGTGGCGGCGACTACGGCAACATCTTTGCCTGTGCTGGCTGTTGGAATCGCGGCTCGTTGCACTGGCGTTGGATCAGTCACGCCCATGCGCGCCAATGACTCAACCAACATCGTTGAGATGCCAAGTGCTGCAAACCCTGAACCGCGCTCCGCTCCTTTAGACTTCATGCGTTGCACTCTACGCGCTTCATGGAACCGGATCTTTGGTAACTGAGGCAGGAAATACCGGAACCGGCGCATCAAC
>DBCE01000067.1:579-2807 GCA_002292895.1 Phycisphaerales bacterium UBA966 | reverse complement strand
CCGCCATCAATCCAAGCGCGGCGGACAACGGTAGTGACCTCAAACGGATCACCAGACCACAGGACGAGTGTTGCGCTCATTCCAGGCGCAATGGTGCCGTAATGATCGCCCACACCAGCCAATTCGGCTGGCACTCGGGTAACACATTCCAACGCCCGATTGGCGTCAAGACCGTACGCCACAGCGCGGCCGCACTGCCACGGAAGCCGGCGTTCATGCGCAGGTTCATCACCAGAAGCGATGGAGCAATTCACACCCGCTTCGACAAGCTTTGCTGGCACCTCATATGCAGCCGCATATCCATCACCCTCATGGAGTGGCATTCGGTGAATCCCACGAACAATCACTGGAACGCTATGGGCTTTGAGGAGTGGAGCAACTTCCGGCGCGCCGAGGCCACCAACAACAATCGGTCGGTAACCGCGCCGAATCGCCCAGAGGACCGACGCTTCAATCTGCCCAGGCCAATTGGCATCAAGTAGCACTGGTTCACGTTTTTCAATCACACCACGTAGTGACTCAAAGCGCGCGTCTTTGGCGCCAGTGGGGTCAGCGGCGCGCGCGCGCAGATACGCCTCGGCACTATCAAAGAATCGGTCGATGGCTGCAATCGCCTTGTCTCGATCCTTGCGCTGCTCATCAAACGACTTCGATTGCCAACGGGATTGCACTGGCTCCATCATTGGCCAATGCACAATCATTCCAGCCTCGGCGCGCGCAGTGCGATCCACGGCAGTCCATCCATCAAGCCGCATAGCGCTGGCATGACCACCAACCACGCCACCCTCTTGGAACACATGAGCCATCAAAATGCCGCCGTTGCGCGCCACAGGCGGTAGGTCACTGTCTGGGTTTGTTGCGCTGGAAGCCTTAATTTCTGGGTGAAAGTCGCCGAACTCTTTGGTGTCGTCAGTCGCTTCCACTTGCTCGGTCTCAATGAGCCCAAGCGTGGTGGCGCTAGCCCACATTCCCGGGGTCAATACATGCCCAGGTGCTTCGATCACCATGGCATTCGGAGCGGCAACACCAGGGCTCATTGGTTCCGCTCCAAGCGCAACAACTAAACCCTTGTCAAAAATCACCCATCCATCAGGAATCGGCTTGGATCCTGGTGTGCACGGGCGAACATCAACATGGCGCAACACCATTTGCGTTTGCTGCTTCGGCGCTGGAATCTCTGAGGATTGCCGAGCCACTGCACTCGCTGTTATGAGCGCCACCATTGATAGAGCCAACCATGCATTGCTGTTGTTTGTCATCGCACACCTCCTTCACCACCAGTGACTTCGAATATTGCAGACCATGAATCCATTTGATCGCAACCACACTCTCCCGGACGAATGGCCGCCGGGTCAATTCCTGAGCGCACCATTTCCATTAAGCGGTCGCGTTGATTGAATCGCAAGCGTGCAAGTAGTGAACCTCCTGATCGTGCATCGTTGCCAATGTTTGCATCGTCAACAGGCGGCGTGTCAGCATCCGGCATGCCCGGCGCAGCGCCACGCCGGCCAGATCGACCCTTTCCACCACCACTATCACCGCCGCCACTCTTGCCCCATTCCGATGTTGCCAGCGCAATAAGTGCAGTGCGGGTTTGCGCATCGCGCGCGCGCATGATGCGATCGGTTTCCACATCAAATTGGCGAACACCATCAACCCATGTTTGCATGCACCGCGCATAGACACTCAGTGGGTCGGCGCTCCAAATCACAAAGTCTGCGTCTTTTCCAGGCTCCAACGAGCCACACATGGCATCAATGCGCAACTGCTTGGCGGGATTGAGTGTCACAAACTTGATTGCTTCCTCGCGCGATAGTCCGCCATAGCGAACCGCCTTTGAGGCTTCGGTGTTCATATGACGGGCCAGTTCATCACTGTCCGAGTTGAAACTAGTAACCACACCCGCCTTCCACAACATCTGGCCATTCCACGGTATGGCGTCCATGACTTCCATCTTGTAAGCCCACCAGTCACTGAAACTGGAAGCCCCGGCACCGTGACGGGCAATCTCATCTGCAACCTTGTAGCCCTCAAGCACGTGCTGAAACGTTCCAATCTGGAACTTGAAGTCATCGGCAACACGGATCAGCATGGCAATCTCGTCCTGCCGGTAACTGTGGCAATGAACGATCCGCTTACCTTCCAGAATTTCCGCAAGTGTTTGCAGTTCGTAATCGGGCTGAGGCGGCATGGTTTGCGCGCGCACATCGGCTGGCAGTGCTTGGTAT
>DBCE01000067.1:0-503 GCA_002292895.1 Phycisphaerales bacterium UBA966 | reverse complement strand
TCGACGCCAAGTCGCGAGCCCGGATAGCGGTTCTTTCCGCGCACCACGTTCTCACCAAGCGCGAATTTGATACCCGGAATGGCGCCTTGCAGCGGAAATGCGCTGGAATTTTGGCCCCAGCGAATCTTGACTACAGAGTTCTGACCACCGATGGGATTTGAACTTCCATGCAACTGATTAGCAGCAGTGAGTCCACCAGCGAGTTGTCGATACCAGTTGATGTCTTCCGGGTCGATGGCATCAGCGATGCGGACCTCGGCAGTCACATTTTGTGTCCACTCATTCACGCCACCATCAATACCGGTGTGGCTATGGCAGTCGATCATTCCTGGTGTGACATGCATACCGGTTCCGTCAATGATCATCGTGTCAGTCAGGTCACCAGTGAGTGTGGCGCGAAGGTTGTTACCCACAGCCGCGATCTTTCCGTCTTTGATCAAGAGATCCGCATCATTCAGGATGCCGCGATCAGAGACGGTCCACACGGTGGCGTGTTCCACCAA
>DBCE01000039.1:3179-23358 GCA_002292895.1 Phycisphaerales bacterium UBA966 | reverse complement strand
CAACTGTGCGCCGTTCGACCAAACGCCGTCGACGGACTGACCTTCAAGAATTTCCACTGCGCCGGTACCGCATGCGACTACGAGCGGATCAGAGGAAAGCACTTCGCCAGGCTTGCCTGTTCCCTGCGCCAGACGCGTGCGCCACACCATCACCTTGCGTGCGCCCGCGTGCGTGAACGCGCCGGGCCATGGCGATGCAACCGCGCGCACCAAGTTGTGTACTTGCGCTGCGGTGAGGTTCCAATCGATCTGTCCGTCGTCCGGACCGCGGCGACCCATGACGGTGGCCTTTGATTCATCTTGCGCAGTGCGCGGAGCCTTGCCCTGCTTGACCAGCGGAAGCACTTCGTCCAAGAGAGCAGCCGATGCGGTGGCCATGCGCTGCGTCAGCGTCCATGCGTTGTCCTCAGCAAGGATCTCCACGCGCTTCTGACCAATGATGTCGCCAGCATCGGCCTTGTCAACCATGTGGTGCACGGTGACGCCGGTTTCCGTCTCGCCGTTCACAAGCACCCAATTGATTGGGCAGCGACCGCGGTACTTGGGCAACATGCCGGAATGCAGATTCAGGCAACCAGCCGGGAACAGTTCGCGCACCTTGGCGCCAACCATGTTGCGGTAATGGAACGAGAGCAGAAGCTCCGGCTTCATATCGCGAATGCGTTCGAGCCAGATGGGGTGATCAAGGCGATCCGGCGCAAACACGGGGATTCCGTGCTCGGCGGCGATGCGTGCCACTGATGCAAACCAAGTGCCTTCCGAAGGTGTGTCGCGGTGCGTGAACACAGCAACCACGTTGAGGCCATTCTTGATCGCTGCCTTCAGACTGGCCGCGCCGATTTCGTGATATGCAAGGACGACGGTACGCATAGTGATGACCTCAGTTGCCGCTCGAACGCGCGGCGTGCGCTTGGGTCGCGGTGCCGGGACGCTCGCCGAGCGTTTCCCCAACCACGCGATCCAGAATGTAACGAGGGCGCTCGCGAACATCGGCGTGAATGCGCCCGATGTACTCGCCCATCAAACCGAACGCGATGAACTGCGCGCCGATGAAGAAGAACAGAACTGCAAACAGCGTGAACACACCAGCGGCGGCCCACTCCGGACCGTAGATCAAGCGCAGCACCAGGAGCAGTGCGCCGAATCCAACGGAGAGTGCGGAGATGGTCACGCCGAGCCAAGTGACCAGGCGCAACGGCGCGGCGGTCATGCAGGTGAGCAAGTCAAACTGCAAGTTGATGAGCTTGAGCACTGAGTACTTACTGGTGCCGCGCGCACGCTCCGCATGTGCCACTGGAATTTCCGTCACGCGCTTGGCAAACAGATTGGCAAGCACGGGAATGAACGTGTGGCGCTCGCGGCACAGCAGCATGGCTTCCACCACGCGGCGCCGATATGCGCGCAACATGCAGCCGTAATCGTGCAGTTTCACACCGGTGGTGCGGCGCACCATCAAGTTGACAACGCCGCTGAAGACCTTGCGGAAGAGCGCGTCTTGGCGATCTTGCCGAACGGAGCCGACGATGTCGTAGCCCTCATCCATCTTGGCGCAGAGCGCGCCGATTTCTTCGGGCGGATTCTGTAAGTCCGCATCGAGCGTCACCATGATGTCGCCCTGCGCGGCAGCAAAGCCGCACAGAATGGCATTGTGTTGACCGTAGTTACGGTTGAGTAGCAGTGATTTGATTTCACCAGGATGCGCGCGGGCTGCATCGGCAAGGAGGTCGGTGGAGCCATCACGGCTGCCGTCATCAACCAAGATGAGTTCCCACGGGCGACCGAGTGCGCGACACGCGGCAAGCGTGCGCGCGAGCAATTCGGGAAGGTTGTCCTTCTCGTTATAGACGGGAATGATCACGCTGACGGAGGATCGTTCGCTCATCGGATACCTCCGGCGACCGTGGTGCGAGCGCCTGCGACTACTTCCTTGATGGCATCCACTACGCCGTGCGCATCGGCATCGGTCATGTCGGGGAAGCACGGGATGGTGCAGATGCGCGCGGAGTTCCACTCGGTGGCGGGGAGTTGGCCCGTCCATTCGGGGCGGTTCTCGCGGTACCAACGGTGCGTGTGCGAAGCGAGGAAGTGAATGCCGGTGCCGATGTTGCGCGCCTTCAGACCTTCCATGAACGCGTTGCGGTCCAGACCGCAGGCGCGCTCGTCAACGCGTACTACAAAGAGATGGCGCGCGTGTCGATGCGACCACGTGGGGTCAGCAAGCGGAAGAATGCCGTCAACATCCGCAAGACCAGCGCGGTAAATAGCGGCGATTTCATCGCGGCGTTCGATGATGGCGTCAAGGCGCGGGAGCTGGCGCACAGCAAGAACCGCGTTCATATCCGCCATGTTCTGCTTGTAACCAGGCTCTTGCACTTCGGCTTGTGGCGATCGTCCCTGCTGCTTGCGGTCATGCGCATCAACGGCCAATCCGTGGAAGCGGAGGCTGCGCACCTTGTTGGCAAGGGTGTCGTTGTTGGTGGTGAGGATGCCGCCCTCGCCGGAGGTGATGTTCTTGATGGGGTGCAATGAGAAGATCGCGGTGTCGCCACCGCCAACTTCCCTGCCCTTGTACTGCGTGCCGATGGCGTGCGCGGCGTCTTCCAAGATTGGAACGCCACGGCGCGCGCACACCGCGCGGATGGCATCGATGTCAACAGGGGCGCCCGCATAGTGCACCGGAATCACCAGCTTGGTGCGAGGAGTGATGGCTGCGTCGATCGCTTCAGCGGAGGCAAGCAGCGTGTCGCGGTCAACATCAACAAAGACATTGCGCGCGCCGCGCAGCTCCACCATGTTGGGTGTTGAGACCCATGTCATCGATGCGCCCACTACCTCATCGCCCGGACCGATGCCCATGGCTTCCAGGGCAAGGTGCATGAGCGCTGTACCGCTTGTTGCGGCAATGGCGTGCTTTGCGCCAGTGCGCGCAGCAACCATGTCTTCCAGTTCCGCAACTTTGGGACCAGTGGTAATCCAACCACTACGGAGCACATCCGCAACGGCGGCAATGTCCTCTTCGGTGATGGATGGACGGCAGAACGGCAGGAAAGTGGCCCGCATCACGGGACTATATCCGGACATGAGCAATTGGCGCTTAGAAGCCGACGGCGTTCTTGTTTCCAAGCTTGGTCATATCCACGGTCTTGGTCCACACTTCAAGGCCGGAACGCAGGTTGGTCAGCGTCAAACGGAAGGTGTAGGTGACCTGCTTGGTGTCCCCGGCGCTGCGCTTGACCTGGGTGATCTTTCCGGTGAGTGAGAAGTCTGGGTCCGGGAGCGGCTCCGAGGTTTCGCCCTTTAGGAATTTCTCACGACGCAGCACTTCTTGGGCCTGCTTGTCCTCAGGTGTATTGCCAAACGTAGTCACCACGGCGGCCTGCCCGGTGTTGACCAATTGCTCGCGCATGCGGTAGGTCATTTCGCCGACATCGAAGCGCGAACTGGTGTCATTGACAATCTCGCCCATTACCAACTGGGCAGGCTTGTTCTTGGCGGTCTTCAGGACGCCGGTTTCGGCAAGCGATTCCAGCATGCCGCTCGAAGCTTTCAGGATGTCCTGCATGTCCACGTTTCCAACCGTGATCACGCCTTCTGGGCTGCCGGTGTCAACGTAGCGCGCGCGTTCGCATGCCACTGGTGCAAGGAGGGCGATGGGCAAGAGGACGATGACGGATCGGATGCGCATGGTGGTGTGGATCGTACGTTGGGTGTGACGGAAGATGACGCGTGTTGGATGGACAAGGCGAAAGCGTATGGCGAGCACCGCGCGCCTTATGACTCAGACTGTCGCAATTGCAGACGGAAATCAGAAGCGTCGTCCGATGGAGCGATGGCGCGAATCACTGTTGACCCGCCCGATGGAACGTTGGTGACCTTCCACACGCTCAACTGTGACGGGATGACATTGCCAGCGGTATCGACCCAATCAAATCGATACGAGAACGTCTTGTAGGCGAAACCATTGTTCTCAACATCAATTTGCACTTCCATGGGGCCGCCCTTGGTGCGATTCATGCGCACTTCCTTTGCAGTGAGGAAGAATTGCTGGAAGAGGTCATTGACCCGCGTCTGTGCTGAAATCGCAGAATCGGCGGGGGTGGTTCGCGTGTAAGTGGTATTCACCGAACCGCAACCGGCAACGGCGATGGTGGCGGTAATGAATGTTGCCACAGTTGTGGCGCGGAGCGCGCGATGGGCGCTGGATTTGGTAGTGGTGACGGTTGTGGTGCAAATCATTGGTGCGTTCCTAGTCATTGATCAATCAGCGCGGCGATTGGGACGGGCGTTGTTACGAATGTTGGTGATGCTTCAGCGAAAGCGGGGGCGGGCGGACCCATCGTGGATTCAGCGTCAGGCTCAAGTACCGGCGCGCGGGGGCCGTGCACAGTGCCCCCACGGTACAGCATGATGCTGGGACTCTTGGCGGACATCGATGGCAGTGTGACCAGCGCAATATTCGGAGCGCCGGGCTCTACATGGAGGGTGCACAAGGCGGCGCCGTCTTCGCGCACCAGGTCCAAACGACCCGACGGCGGTGTTGGGACGCGCAGCAAAGCGATCTGCTTGGGCATCGTTGACCAGCACCGAAGATCCGCTGCAGTCGATGCTGCTTGATAGGCGATGCCCGCAATCTGCACCAGAATGCCCGCGGTGCTGTTGCTGGAACTGTTGTACGCGGCCTGACTGGCGGCCCACGTGGCGGCGGCCTTGGCGGCAGAACTGATGATCTCCTGCGTCACGATCAGCGGCAAGCGCGAATCAAAGTCTGCCTCGACCATGGCATCGATGTTTGCAATGGTCTCCGAACGCGCCCCACCCGCGCCAGCAACGGCAATGGCCGGCGTAAATGAAGGACGCTTGCGCAGGATGGGAAACGCGGCTGAAACGTAATTCACATTGCCAACCGGAATAGGAATGTCTAGGCGAAACTCTTTGTAATCCGGCGCGAGTCCAGTGAGAAAGAACACCCACGTGAATGCGGCGCTGCCGTGCGAAACTCCTGAGTCAATCAGCGCAACGTCTTCAGCTGCAGCGGCGATCCCCGGCATCATTTCTTGGATGGATCGCAAATCGGCGCGTGCGTTCTGGCGGTCGCCCATTTCGCTACTGGTTGCAATCAGAAACACCGATCGCAGGTAGCTCACGAATGGATTTGCGAACGATGCAAAGCCGAGCTTCGCAGGATCTCGTCCCTGCTCTTTGCGAACACTTGCGGTTGCCGATGTTGCAAGTTGCGTGTTCCAACCTTTCTTGGACCACTCTTTGTTGGCTGCTTCCTGTGCGTTGTTGACTTCTTTTTCAAAGCGCGCCACTGCGTCTTGCTGAAAGTCGGAGGCGCGGTTGAATTCAATGCGAGCGCGTGCAAGATCACACTGCACTAAAAAGTTGGCGCCCTGCAACGCGCACAACATAATGCGCTCCGGCGGAGTTGCCTTGTAGATGCGAATGGTTTGATTCACCGCAGTGGTTGCAAGCGCCTCGCTGATGGTGGCTTCTGCCTTGGAATCAAGGTACGGGCTCACTTCTACAAAGGCGCGGTCGTACCAGCGGCTGGAAACGTCGATTGCTCCGGCCGCTTGCTGCGTGCGCCCTGCTTCCAGCCACCAGAGAAGCCGGTCTTGCTGGTCATTGTTGTTCTGCTTGACTGCTGCTTCAGAAAGCTTGGCGGCGGCTGGGTAATCACCCGAGGAGTATGCGGCGTCGATGGCGGCGACCGACTTACGGAGTTCACGTTGGCAGCCAGTGACAAGCACAACCGCCAACGTTGCTGCCATCATGCGAAACGCTGCCGCCATGATGGTGGCGGTGCGCAACGTGATAGGAGTGAGGTCACAGAACCCCGTTCGCATGCACTGTCCGTTCACTGCAGGAGTTGCCACCAGATCGACTGGCCGCCGAGGTTGAGGTTCTGCACATTCGTAGTGTCAAGACGAATGTTGCTCTGCCGGAGGAAGTCTGCAACAGCACGAACCTTGATGAGTTCGGCGTCGCGCATGACCGCACCGTTCTTGAGGTCATTGAAGAACACGGCATCGCGCTGCCAATTGGCGCGGCCTTCTGGCGTGAACTGCAATGGCACGGAGATTTCCAGTCCTTCGCGCGCGTTCACCATCATCTCCATGGGCTCAAGGCCCGGGCGCTCAAAGCGCGCCCGGTGCAGACCGGGGCGCAGCGGGAATGCGCCCGGTGCAGCGCCCATTGCTACGCCATCCACCTTCACCAGCACATTCATTGGCTGTAAGTTGTAGTTGTTGGCACCGACCACGTATTCGCCGGCTTCGTTGGTGCGCACATCCGGGATGCTGAGATCCGCAAGCACGGCGGTGAACTTCACCATGACGTCCGCTGCCGGAGCTGCTGCTAGGCGCGTGCGCGTGTCCGCGACCGTGGCGCGCACCGCGGCACCGATGCGGCTTGCGGCATCACGAAGCAACACGTCAATGGCATCCACTTCGACCTTGAGCTCAGGGGTGTCGCGCTTGGCGTAGTCGGATTGGACCGTGCCCGCTGCGAGGCTCGCGCCGGTGACGCCGTCAATGAGGCCATAGGTCGTGACCAGCGTCCATTGATCGACATCCGTGTGGGTGCCGGTGGTTGGGTCATCCAGGTGACGCTTAAAGCGTTGCAGCGCGGTGATCGATGCAGTGAGAATGACATCGGCCTTCATCTGCGCAGCCAATTGCACGGCTGACGTTTGGTTGGAGAGGATGCGATCAACGGCCTCGGAACCAAGCAGGTCGGTGCCCGCATTTGGACCCGCGGGCGCGAGGCGATTGACGGCGTTCACCAAGTCTTCTCGGCGAATGATCTGCACGCCGGGGCCGGTGGAATCGGCCGATACAAGGTCTTCAAAGACAGAGACTTTTTCCGGCGCAACTGAGACGGGGCGCTGCTTCACGAAGATCGCCATGCGGATGGGGGCTGATGCAGCGGGAGCGATCGCAGCGGGATCCGTTGTGGTCGGGGCGGTTGCAGAGGGAGGGTTTGTGGCGGGGGCGTTGGCGGTCGGAGCGCTTGCGGGTGCACTTGGTGATGCAGACGTACTCGCTGCGCCGGGCGCGCTCGCCGATGACCCAGTGGCCTTCGCATTTGGATCGACGCCGGCGGGCAAACCTTGCGTGCGCAAACGCAACATGGAGCCGCGATCAATTCCACGGTCTTCGATCGCTTGCGCGGTGGAGAAGCGCGCACCTGCGTCAGTGACGCGCGCCCAACCGACATGCACTTCCTCGGCACCAAGTTGCTCGCCGGTATCTGGGTCAATCATGGCGCTTCCGGGCACAAATACTTCGTAAATTTGGCCCGCTGAGACACCGCTTTCGGCACTCCGATTGAAGGTGATTTGGCCGAGGGTGTAACCAATGACACGAGCGGGCGCGAGTGAATCGGCGATGGCATTAGCTACATCGGATGCCAATTTCTTCGCTACGGCACCAAGCACCACATTGGTCTTCACGCCCTTCTGCTCAACGCCCGGCATGATCTCATTGACTGCACTTTCAGAGAGTGTGACTTGCGTTGAACGAAACAGTGAACCAGTAGTGCTATCAAAGATCTTCAGCACGGCTTGCAGGTTGATGGTGCGGCGCTCAGCCTTTGATGTTCCAAATTGATTGAGGAGATCAGTTCTTTCAACTACTTCCTGGTAATTACTGATGGTCAGCGTGGCAACGTAGCGCGCGCCAGCGAGTTGAAATGCGCGCGCGGCCTGTGGATCAAGGACGTTGACATTGCCACTTTGGGTGAGGTCTTGTTCCTTGATGATGCTGGGAAGATCGGCGCGCGCAACGATTTCAAATCGCCGCGTGGCTTCAATGGCACTCAGCAGTTGCACATCGGCGCCCTGCTCGATCTGCATGAGTGCGTTGTCGGTACCGTCAACTTTGGCCTGCGCAGTAACCGCAGGTGTTGCTGCGATGGCGCGAATTGCCAACCGAGGCTTCTCTGCAACCGAAGCCGTCGGCGGCGACTGCCCGGTGGACAGAGCGACTGATGCGGCCGCCGCCATCAATGGGCCTGTGCCAACCATGCCAGCCACAAGAAGTGCGAAGCGGACCGGACGCCAGACAGAACGGGTCATGTTGTTCATGGGGAGTGCCCTTTGGCAACAAAAATCGTACCTCCGAGTGGCGATCGGCGGCTCTCAGAAGGGGGTAGCCAACGATCCCTGCGAAACTTCGGGCAATTGTCGATGAGTTGGTGGCGGTCTGTGGCACAATTGCATTGCGCCGCGGCATCGGCTGCCGGCATTCCGTAGGCAATAGTGCAGGAACGAACATCATGACCAAGATCCAGGTGCCCCGGGTTGTCCGTAGCAATCTCGCAATCGCTGCATGCGCCGTCTTTGCATGCTCGACAGCCAACGCACAGAACGATGCATGCTCGGCTGCAACACCCATCGCTGGCTACGGAACATTTCAATTCAGTAATGTTGGCGCAACTACTGACGGCAACTCGGATGCCGCTTGCTTGTTCTTCAGTGTGACGCAGATATTTAACGATGTCTGGTTCTGCTGGACGGCGCCGGCCACGGGATTGATTGAGGTGGCGCTGTGCGGCGGAACAACACTGGACACCAAGATGGCTGCGTATCCCGGCTGCGGATGTCCAACGCTTGACTCAACTATCGCCTGCAATGATGACAGTTGCAGCCTGCAAAGCAAACTGCAGTTTGGGGCAACTGCGGGGACCACCTACACCATTCGCGTTGGCTCATACGCAGCAACCGGTTTCGGTTCTGGCTCATTCACGGTTGGCGCAGTGGTTCCGCTGGTGGATGTCACCAACCCGGTGAATGGGAATCGATACATTGGCCTCAACGTTGCATCGTGGGCGGCAGCGGAAGCAACTGCGCAGATGTTTGGTGGGCATTTGGCATCCATTGCGGACCAGGCGGAGAATGACTTCATCCAACAGAACTTTGGCAGTTATGGAGGCACTTCACAACGCTTGTGGATTGGCTTCAACGACATTGCCAGTGAAGGCACCTTTGCGTGGCCGGACGGAACGCCCGCGAATTACAGCAACTGGAACGCCGGCGAGCCGAACAATGCAGGTTCTGGCGAAGATGTCGCGGAAATGCTCGGCACCCAAGGCACGTGGAACGACATGCCGGACTCCGGCGGAACCTACCTGCATTTGGCCGTGATTGAGATTGCCGGCGGAACGCCACCGCCTCCAACATGCGGCAGCGATATCAATAATGATGGAGTTGTTGCGGGCGCCGATCTCGGCATTTTGCTTGGCGATTGGGCGCAGGCGATCATTCGCAGCGACCTTGACCACGATGGAATCGTGGCCGGTTCCGACCTTGGGATCCTGCTTGGCGACTGGGGTCTGTGCAAGTAATGCGGCGTGGGAAGAGGCCTGAGAGCGGCGATCGCTCACCCAGACCCTTTGCGGTTATGACACCCACTCGGTCGGCATAAGTGCAGATTGAGTCAAGGGATACTTGCGCATCTTCGACATCGGTACATACTCCCGATGTTCTTCTCCGATGGCTGCCGTTTCCAATCGGAGGCAATCCATCAATGTAAACCCCTGCCAAGGATTCCCCGATGTTTGGATCCAAGTTATTCATTGCTGCTGTTGCTACAGCGGTTGCGGCGTCGCCAGCATTTGCGTCCGTGACCGTGTGCGATTCGCGAGCAACGTTTGCCATATGGGCCACCATGCGCAGTGACACGGCGGTGATCCGCGAAGACTTCTCCACGGTCATTCCTGGGCTCACGTCCGACAGCTTGACGGGGAAAGTTGGCTCCGAAGCGGCATGGACTGCCAGCGCGATCGGCGGACTTGATTCCTACGACAACGCGCTCCACACCATGCAAGCAGGGCGTTCGATCAGTGTCGCATTTGCATCAGGTCAAGTCTTTGGAATCGGCGCGGATTACTTCTTTAAGAATGGATCCGGCCAGTCGGTGGGTGGTTACGTGACTCTGGCGCTTTCTGATGGCACACAGTTTGTGCGCACCGTGACTGGGTCGGATACGTTTGCAGGGTTCTGGTCAAACGATGCCGCGATCACGCGGATCAGCATTTCGCCAGTGGGCCCCGGAGCGAATGCAAACTTCCTGGGAATGGACAATATGGATATCGGATTTGCACCCGTTCCGACGCCTGGTGCCATCGCGCTGCTAGCCCTTGCGGGATACGCAGCCGGTCGCCGCCGGCGCGGATGATCGAGAAGACTCGTGTAACCAATCGATCCATGCCGGAGTCCAAGCTGAGAAGCGTGGACTCCGGCACTGTTTTTGGGCAAGGATGACGGAGCGCGAGCGGGCGCGGCGCGGGAATAGGCACGATGCAGATTGGGCGCGGGGACGCACCGGGGTGAACGGCTAGCAGATCTTCGCCGCGTACAGACGTGCGGCGGGTTAACGGTAGTCTGCGGCGCAGATGACGCGTTTACCCAAAATCAAACTCGCGCCGACGATCCTGCTGTTCCTCATCTTCGGCCTATGCACTGCGCCGGTGACCATCAAGGAGCGCCCTTTCCCGCCAATTTCGACAACGCTGTTTGTCACCATTGCCAGCGTTGCGGCCGTCTTTGTAGTCGGCGGACGGTGGTGGGCCGCCGTAGTGGCCGTGCCCAGTGTCGTTGCGATTGCGATATTGATCATTGATGGCCGCGATGTCACCCTGCACGATCATGTGGTACCGGGGTTCTTGGTGGCATTTTCCAATATCGTGACCGCGGTAGCCATCGCCCGTGCGGCACTCAGCCGCAGCACGCACGGTGACTCGCGAATCTTCCTTGGTGCAGCGAGTTACCTACTGATCGGCATTGCATTCACCATGGTGCACCAACGGATCGCCATCTTGGATCAGAACGCTTACCGCGTTCCGGGGGCTACTCCGGAGTATCCGATCGGCCGGTGGATTGACTACTTGTGGTTTAGTTTTTCTACGTTGACTACTTCGGGATTTGCGGACGTCACTCCGCGAAGTTCCTGGGCTCGCCTGGCGTGCACTCTAGAAGCCATGACCGGGGTGATGTTCCCGGCGATCTTCTTGGCGCGCATGGTGTCAGCGGCCTCGGCAGAAGATATGACGGAGAAGCCATGACATGATGCGCGCAGTCACCCATGTGTTGCTTACCGCAGGCGTAATGGGAGCGGTGCCGAGTGCCGGACGCGTGACGTTGCCTGTCGTGGGTGATGCCGCCGCCGTGAGCTACGGGTACCGACTGGTCGAGCCGCGCGCCAGTGCCATCGAAGGCGGGGTCCGGGTGCCGCTCATTGTGTTTCTGCATGGAAGCGGCGAGCGCGGCAGCGACAACGAAGCGCAACTGAAGCACTTTGTGAATGACGCGGGAAGCGAAGCATTTCAAGCGAAGAACCCATGTTTCGTGCTGGCGGTGCAATGCCCGGCGGACGAGCGTTGGGTTGACATTGCGCTTGATGGCGAAGGAAAGGCCAAGTGGAGCGAGGGGCTCAAGACGAAGACTTCACCCACGCGTGCACTTCACGCAGTGCAGCTAGCGATCGATGAAGTCATGCGCACGAAGCCGGTGGATCCGGCGCGCGTGTACCTCACGGGGATTTCCATGGGCGGGTTCGGCGCGTTCGATCTTGCGGTGCGAACGCCACAGAAATTTGCAGCGATGGCAAGCATCTGCGGCGGAGGCGATCCGGCGCGTGCTGGTCGTTTGCGCGGGCTTCCGGTGTTGGTGGCGCATGGCATTGATGACCCGGTGGTGCCGATTGCCTGCAGCCGCACGATGGCAGACGCGGTGCGTGCTGCCGGTGGTTCAGTCACCGTTCGTGAATATCCGGGCGTTGGACATGAGGCGTGGACGAAGGCCTACACGACCGAAGCAGACGGTGTGCTGATGTGGATGTTCGCGCAACACAAGGGTGCGGCGAAGTGAACTTCGGTGGGGGCAAGCGCGTGATGGCGCTGTTTGGGATGGGAGTTCTGACATTCGTAGTTGGTGTGGTTGTGAGCACAGGGATCGGCGGGGTGTTGGCTGTCGCCGCTGATTGGATGACACGGGCAACCGCTCCAACCAATAGCACGGCTACCAGTGGATCGACGACCTACAGCCCAAACGGCAGCGGCCTTGAGCTGATCGAAAGTGTGTGGACTGCATGGACTGATGTCATCATGGCACTGCTTGGAGAGATGTTCCAGTTACGGATCGAGAGTGCCGCGATGATCTGCATCGCGGTCACGTTCTCCGCAATGCCGGTATTGCTGATCGCGCCGGTATGCAAGCGATGGCAGCCCGGCGACGAGGGGCGATCATTGCGCGGGTCGATTGCTGGGGCTGCGGCCATTGGGAGTGCGTGTGCATTGGGCATTCTGTTCACCGCTGGAGATCTGTTGACATTTGTATTGCGCGACACCGGGGTGATTGGACCGAATGGCAATGTTCTTGTGTGGATCATCCATCCGGTCACACTGCTCTGCGCATGGGTAGCGATTGGCGTGTTGTGGGCGTGGCTGCTTTCCTACGCTGGTTCATCGCGCCATCCGGGAGCGATCACGCGTTGGGTGCGATGGTTGTTTGCCGGCAGTTGCGTCGAAGTAGCAATCGCGGCGCCAACCTATGTGCTGGCCATACGACGCGACACCTGCTACTGCAGTTGGGGCAGTTGGTGGGCGATTATTGCGGGAACAACAACCATGGTGCTCTTGTGCGGACCAGCGCTCGTACTACTCGCCACACGTCAAGCGCGAATGCAATGGATGCGCAGCGTGTGCGGCGAGTGCGGCTACCCGCGCCGCGGCAACGCCCCGCTCTGCCCCGAATGCGGAAAACCCGTTCCCGCGTGAGCAGACGGATTAGTAGAGGACGCGGAGGCGCGCAGTTCCTGGGACTGCCTTCAGCTCATCAACTACGTCGGCCGCGTATCGGCGGTCGACATCAGTGACGAGATAGCCCATCGCATCGTCAGTGCGCAGTGCCTGGCCAAGAATGTTGATCTTGCGCCGTGCAAACACTGCGTTCACGGCTGCAAGCACGCCCGGCTGATTACGGTGCAAATGCAAGAACCGGTGCGACCGCGGCACTGGCGGCGCAGAAATCTGCGGCAGGTTCACGCAGCCTGAAGTGCCGCCCGTGTTCACAAACTCCACCAAGCGCGCGGCAACAAACTCGCCGATTGCCTGTTGCGCCTCGGATGTGCTGCCGCCGACATGCGGGGTGAGAATCACATTGGGAAGCCCACGGAGCGGACAATCGAACGGATCACGGTTAGAAAGTGGCTCTTCTGGGAAGACATCAACCGCCGCGCCGCCAAGATGACCGGCGCGCATCGATGCAGCAACAGCAGCGAGGTCCACCACATGACCGCGCGAAAGATTGACAAGCAGCGCACCCGGTCGCAGTTTCCGCAGTTCACGCTCGCCAATCAAATGGTGATTCGAAGCGCGACCGTCAACATGCATGGAAACCACGTCAGACTTGCCAAGAAGTTCCGTGAGTGACCGACACTTGCGCGCATTGCCAAGCGCCAGGCACTCCTGCAAGTCGTAGTAGATGACATGCATGCCCATGGCTTCAGCAAGAATGGAAAGCTGCGAACCAATGTGACCATAGCCAACAATGCCAAGCGTCTTGCCCCGAACTTCCGTACATCCTGTGGCTGACTTTCGCCAACCACCGTCATGGAGCAGCCGCGAAACATCCGGCACGCGGCGCATCAGCATGACGATTTCGCCGATGGCCAGTTCAACAACGCTTCGAGTGTTGCTGTACGGCGCGTTGAATACCGCAACGCCGTGCGCGGCAGCGGCGGGCAGTTGCACCTGCTCCGTACCGATGCAGAAGCACCCAACCGCAAGCAGGCGATCGGCGGACTCCAGCGCGCGCGCCGTGACGCGTGTCTTGGAACGAATGCCAAGAATGCTCACGCCCTTGAGAGCGCGGGCAAGCTCATCCTCAGCAAGTGCATCACTCAGCGTTTCTACGCGATATCCCTCGTCGCGCAACACTTGCGCCGCGTCCGCGTGGATGTTCTCGCACAACAGCGCAATCATGCGGCTCTTGGGGAAACTTGGCGAACCAGGCAGCCGGTACAACCACAGCACTTCGTCCACCGTTCGCGCCACGCGATCCGCGCGCGCCACCACCGCCTCACGCTCAATATTCTCGCAGTAGGCAACGAATTCATGTGCCGCGCCGGCGTCGCGAATCTCCGCGTCGGTGACGCCATCACCGATCGCCACAATTCGGCCCGGGAGTTTCAACGCGCGCACTACTTTCGCCTTGCCACCAGGCTTGGCTACCGGGTTGGCGGCGTCATAGCCCACCACGGCAGTGCCCTTCCATCGAAATTCGTTGCAGTGGATTCGCTCGGCGGGAATGCCAAGTTCCGCGCACACGGGCTCCACGTACTCGCGGAAACCGCTTGACACCACGTGAATGCGATCCGCATTACGGCGCACCGCGGCGATGTGCTTTCGAAATGACGGACTCAGTCGACGCTTGAGAAGCTTGACCAACGCGTCCACATGCGAACGTTTGATAGTGAGCATCGCCAAGCGCCGGCGGAGACTCTCATCGATACCGATCGCGCCAGTCATTCCATCGCGAGTGATCGCCTCGATCGCCTCCATGGTGCGGGCGCGCTGCGGATCATCCGCAAGCGCGAGCCGTGCCAGTTCATCGAGACCTTCGATCGCCACGATGGTGCTATCAAAGTCGAAGATCAGTTGGACGGGTTGCGCTTCGGCGGGTGTGCGCGACATCGGGGTTCCTGCTGCGGGGAGTGCGAGGCTGTGGTGTACCGCAGCCGACGCGCTTCGTGTTTGCGGGTGCGGGTGGCCGGTCAATCACGCCGTCCTTGTCGGCATCCACTCCTGGTCCCTTGTGCTCCGGCACGACAAGGGGCACGATGTATCCGCCATCAAGAACAATTGCTTGACCCCACTGCCATTCAACCTTGGAAATCGCCCCCGCGACCATGCCTCCAACCAGCACCATGCCCCCCGAAGGTGCGGCGTTGACGATCGGAGCCCGCAGGAACACAAGGGAATGGGCGGACACTTTGACCGGAATCAGGCGCGCGCCACCGCCGATTGGAATCGTTTGCCCCAGCTGTCCGGTCACCGAACACGGAGCGCACGAAGGTGGAATTCGCCCACTGGTAATGGCATTTCGTGTAGTCGCCGTCAATCGTTCCACCAGTACACCGGAACACCCCAGACGCTCAAGGGCCGTTCGCGCCTTATCCAGGAGTTTGGCCGTGGCGGGTGCGGCGGGATCGGTGGACCCCAGCAACGGAATCACGCTGTCCAACACGGGACTCACGCGCGCGGCACTCAAACTGAAGCCAGTGCCCCGGCAATCTCCGCAGTCGGCACGCGTCTCGCGCATAATGGGAACCGCCCGCGCCGCAGTCAGATCCCGATGCCGCGTCACTTTGGTACCAGTACCTGAGCAACGCGGGCACTGCAGCGTCCGCGTGAGCGCCATGACACGACCAACACATGCGTCGGGCGGCACCGCCAGCGAACGCACCGCCTCCGGCACCACTGCGCCCGCGGGCAGCGAAATCGGGAAATCAGGCGCGGCGGGAACAACGCCCTTGCCAGCAACTTTGGGCTTCACGTCGCCATCTGCGGAATACCCATGCGAAATCGCGGCGATGCCCCCAAGCAGCAGCGCCACTACAACACATCTGCGAATTGTTGAATTGCCAACCATCACCGCAGGGTAACGATCACCGAAACCACAACCGAAATTGCTGCGGAATTTCTACACATCGGCGCGCAAGGGACGGCTCCAACTCAATGCAATGCACTTCACCTTGGGCGCACTGCAAGCGGACGTCAATCCAGCGTCGCCTTGTTTCCGCTGCAAATCGCCAACAGATCAGCCCGGGAAATTGGCTTTAAATAGAACCCCTCACAGCCGGCGTTGAGAGCGCGGTCACGCTCAACACTCAGCGCTGCCGCGGTGAGCGCAACAATCCGACCGCGGTAACCGCGCGCACGAATGCGCTCCGTTGCTTCGATCCCGTCGATACCAGGCATCTGCACATCCATGATGACTAAGTCTGGGCAATAGACGCCATCAAAGCGCGCTACCGCACTCAAACCATCCGATGCAATATCGACACGCGCACCCGCGAGCGACATCAGCGCGGACAGAATCCGCTGCGAATCAATGCTGTCCTCCACCAGCAGGATGTTCTTACCCGACAGCGGACCATTCGCACTGCGGGGTGCTGGCGTCGACGGCGTCGGCACCGGGAACACCAACGCGGGCTCGGCGACTTCTGACTCAAGGATCAACGTAAAGACGCTGCCCCGCCCAAGTTCGCTGGCCACGTCAATTCTGCCCCCAAGCAGTTCCGCCAAGGGACGGCTGATTGCCAATCCAAGCCCGGTTCCACCGTGCTTCCGTGTGTAACTTGTATCAAACTGCGAGAACGGCTCAAAGAGTTTCGGGATGGTCTCCTCGGACATACCGCAGCCCGTGTCATGCACCGCGATGCGCGTCTCCACGCGCGAACCGGATCGCTGCGCGGACACCACCACGCGCACCGACCCTTGGTCTGTAAATTTCACGGCGTTACCAACAAGGTTGAGCAACACTTGTCGAATACGCACTGCATCACTGCGGATCGGCAGCATTGCCGCGTCGCCTTGTATTTCTTTGACCAGGGAGATTCCCTTAGCAACCGCGCGCATGTGCAGCAGTTGCACCACATCGCGCACGATGTCCGGCACCACCACTTCTGCAATATCGATAGTGCAACCACCCGCCTCAATCTTGGCGAGGTCCAAAATGTCATTGATGATTGCTAATAGATGATCACCATTGCGACGAATGGTTTCGATGTACTCACTTCGCTCCGCGGCATCGAGCCCCTCGTCACCAAGAAGCTCAGCAAACCCAAGAATCGCCGTCATCGGCGTGCGGATTTCATGAGAAATATTTGCAAGGAAGTTCGACTTGGCCCGATTCGCCTCCTCCGCGCGAACACGGAGTCCGCGTTGCACGCGCTCCTGCTCGGTGAGCTTGCTGACCATGCGCTCAAAGTCCTGCAGTTGCGTATTCATCGCCTCAATCACCATGGCGTAGTCGGCACTACCGTCATGAGGAGCGAAGTCAGCAATGCCTACCGGCCAAGCCCAGATTGACGTGTTGTCAACAATCCGCGGTGATCCAACAAATACAACCTCACCCGCGGGCAACGCGACAAACTGCCCGCGCATTTGTCGCTCGGTATGACGAATACCCACGAGCGTTAACTGCCCCAAGGTCTTGCGAATATCTGCAAGCGAGTCGGCGCGCGGGCGCGTCACATGAAACACATCGAACAGTTTCCCCCCAACACAATCAGGAAGCACCTTGGCCATACTGGGGCCAGTTCTGACAATGACACCCTCACCGTCTATCACGAAGTGAAACGGGAACAGCGTTTCCAGAAGTAATTGCGCCTCTGTGTTCACCGCTACTCCGCCTGTTCTGGAAACTCAATGAGGAATACGTCGTGATCGGCACCGGTTTCGCGATCCTCAATCTGCGTCACCGCGATTGTCTCTCCGTACATAGCGCCGAGACCTTCAAGTACCCCCGTGACGAACGGCGCAAGACCCGACCGTGATGAGTAATAGTGGACGCGAATGGCACCACTTTCTAATGACTCAGAGCGAAACTGCGGCATGCTGACGCCCGGGAATGCCAACGCCAATCGTGCGTGCAGCGCGTCAAGCGCGGGCAACATCTCCCGCACATTCTTACCCATGGAATGCATCACCTTCCCCCACGGCTGGCGCTCGGCATAGACCATCCAAAAGTGTCCAAACGCTTGCAGCGCATCGGCGAGCGGCACGCCAAGACGGCGCGCTACGGCAGCGGCAAGGTCAAATGTCACCTGATCTGGATACGGCCGCATGATGACGAACACAGGCTCAGCAACGCCCGCGTCCGCGCAGATGGCGGCCCACACTTCTTCGCCGTAACGCTCGACAACCATCTCCTGCAGTGCGTGATTCACCATTCCAAGCATGAGCTATTACTCCGATGTGTGTGCGGGACGAGTGCGAACCATAAACGCATCGCACGGTGCGCCTGCGTCCTTGGCTGCGATCTGTTTGATATCCAAATGCTCGCCGTACATGTTTCCAACGCCCTGCACAAGCCCAAGGACAAATGGCGCAAGTCCAGGGCGATGCGATCGGTACTCCAACAGCAACCCGCCATCGCGCGGCTCCACGCGGAAGGATGGCGGCTCGAGCGCTGGGAAGCTGACCGCAATCCGGGTGTGCATGGCGTCAAGCGCACCGAGTAGTTCATAGGTGTTGCTGCCCGAGGCCTTCATTAGTTTCCCCCATGGCCCCTTGCCTGCAAACTCAATCCAATAGACGCCGAATGCGTGAAGTACATCCGCGATCGGCATGTTCATGTGCTCGGCGACAGCTGTCGCAAGCGCATAGGTCACTGCATCGGGATACTGCTTCATCATGACGAAGGCGGGATCCTCTACCCCAGCGCGCGCCTTAATCAATTCCCATTGCGGCGCCCCGAATTTCTCGGTGACCATCGCTTCGATTGCCTGATTGACCATGCCGTACATGCGAATCTCCTAAGCAAACTGGTGACACATTGCGGGGGTAGCAAACGACCGGGTCTGCCTACGGAGAATGCGGCGCCGCATTCGCGGGCTCGGATCATACGCACAGAGCGCATGCCTGAGATTGTCCCACTGGGTCAGACAGCAAATCTAGCTTTGCCCCGAACGTGCGGCTGCGGTGACCAACTATGCTGATCGGATGATCTGGCAATCCACCCCTTGCTTGCACGGCGAATTTTGTTGGCACGAACTGAACACCCGTGATGCCGCTGGCTCCACGGCGTTTTATTCAGCACTGTTGAACGCCACTGCTACGACCATTCCGATGCCGCACGGCGACTACACCATGCTCGCCATCGGCTCGCACACGCTGATGGGCATCATGCCGATCAGCGCGACATCGCCGGCGGACGTCCAGGCGCATTGGGTCGGCTCCATCGCAGTGGACGACATTGAACTCACGACCGCTCGCGCCGCTGAACTGGGAGCGACCGTTCGCGTGCCAGTGACGCAGGGTTCTATCGGGCGCTCGAGTGTGATCAGCGATCCAACCGGCGCGGTATGCGCGCTGTTCCAAGCAGACCCCGGCAAGACGGACGGTATGAACGAACACGGCCCTGGCGCCGTCGTGTGGAACCACTTGGTGACAGCCGATCCAGCCCGCGCTGTTGAGTTCTATTCGGCATTGCTCGGATGGGAGTCGGAACTTCCACCCGATGGCGGCGCAGACGGCGCGCGACGCATGAACGCGCACGGCCGCTCCGTCGCGGGCATCATGCCCACCTCACACCCCGAGGACCGGTCCGCGTGGCTCACATTCATTTGTGTTGAGCGCATTGAAGAAGCCGCTCGTACCGCTGTTCAACTGGGAGCTACCGCACTCACGGAAGTCTTTGGATTCCCAAGTATCGGAGCAGTCATGGTGCTTCGGGACCCGCAAGGCGCCAGCTTCTGCTTGCTTGAGCCGGCGCAGCGCGGCGAAGCGTAAATTCAGGTTGCTTCGCTCACTTCACTGCCAACACCGGCACATCAAAGAGCAACGCGATGTAGGTGATAAACAGTGCAAGGTGCACAACACCCTGCATGGGATTGGCGCGCCCGTGCGTAAAGTTCACGATCGATATGAGCATGGTGCCAAGCAAGAGCGCAATCTCTGGCAACTGCAGCCCAAGTTCAATATGGTGACCAAGCATCCGGGCAAGTATCAGGACGGCAGGAACAGTGAGCCCGATGGTGGAGAGCGCTGAACCCAAGAGAATGTTCATGGTGCGCTGCATGGAATTTCGGCGCGCGGCCTTGATAGCAGCAAGACCTTCTGGTCCAAGCGCCAAGCATGCCACCAGTACGCCCGCGATCGCGGGCGGCAATCCGGTCTGACTCAAGAACCCAGCGGTGGACTTCCCGAGCGATTCAGCCAATATCACCACGACCACGAGCATCACCACCAAACCCGTCACGTCACGCCAGAGTGGCTTATCGAACTCGACGTGGGGCCTTGCAGCTCCAACGTGAAGCGTCTGCTGCGAATCAGGATGCACCCGACCAATATCGTTCACCTGTTCGGCATCAACTTCCGCGGACTCGTGTGCAAAGAACGAGCGGTAACGAGAGGTCTGCATCCACAAAAATGCTCCGTACATCAACAC
>DBCE01000039.1:0-3078 GCA_002292895.1 Phycisphaerales bacterium UBA966 | reverse complement strand
ATGATCAGGGTGATATACGACGCGGACGACTGCAAGTTGAAGAATTGTTCGCGTCGATTGATCCCCCCTGCAAGGAGGGCCATGCCAACCAGCCCATTCATAATGATCATGAGCGTGGAGAACATGGTGTCACGAGCAACGGTCGGCTCACTGCCGCCACCGAGCATCATCGCGGCCACGATGGAGACTTCAATCACAACCACCGACAGCGTCAATATGAGGGTGCCGATGGGCTCCCCCAACCGATGTGCAAGCACGTCCGCGTAGTGCGAAGCTGAGTAGGCGCATGCAAGGATCACTGCGAAGAGCCAGGCAAATGTGAGCAGTGAGTGCTGTCCGCTCGCCCCACGGCTCACCACCACGTTGAGCACGATGGTGCCGAGGCCAAGGAGAAGCGGCAGATGGTGCCGAAAGCGGATCCAGTTCATGAATGGCAGAGCGTAAGGGCAGGAGACCCGCCGCGGCGGCTCCGGGGTCTTTCAATATGGCAGATATTAATCATGGATGTTCGCTGCATGGCGGCCATTGGGCCCGCATCGATGCAGATCAGAGTCTTTCCATGAGCGCTGGGGCGCCGGAGCTGAGTTCCGTCAGATTGACCGTCGCACCAATGCGGTGCCCACGGTCAACCCAAACACTCCGATCGCAGCGAGCACTGCCAGCGGCAGCAGCATTTCTGACATGCCCCAGCTGCGCCAAGTGGCGCCCTCGGCCGCCATAACCGCCCATTTAAACGGACTGAGGTTGCTGGCAACTCGAAGGAAGGGCGGCATAAACACCAGCGGCACCGTTCCGCCACCGATCATGGCAAGCACCAACAGCACTGCGCGGCCCGCTCCTTGTGTCCCGCCCTGCGTTCGGAAACCTGCCGCCAGAAGCATCATGATGCCTGAGAATCCAAACGCCGTCACCAACGTCACCGCCACCATGAGCGGCCAATGTGAGACTTCCACGCGGAACAAGAACATTCCAGCAAACACCAGCATCCACTCCGTAGCAAGGCACGTCACGAAGCACGCCAGCGCCTTACCAAACAAGATCTGATTTGGACTCATTGGCGAAACCAAGAGACGAACCAGTGTGCCGCGCTGACGTTCCTCTGCAATTCCTGATCCGAACGACAGCACTGCACCAAACAGTGCCCACGCAATGCCCTGCATGAAGGAGATTGCAAAGCTGTTCGCGGGCACCCCGGGGCGCATGGACAATTCTGCAATATCGACGGAAACCGGTTTCCAATCAGCAAGTGATTGCGACTGCGTGGCTGCTGACCCGTCCGCGCCCTTGGTTGACATCGTGCGGGCGCGCGACATTGCCGTGCGAATCGCCAACCGATCGGTAAATGAGAGATCGGATGCCTTGAGTGATTCCTCCATCCGGTCAAGAACTCGCGCAAACTGCACCGGGTCCCCCACCGTTGCAAAGACGGTACGGAAGGCAACCTCGTGAATCTTGCCGACAAGCATGGCGCCTTCGGCGCGGCGTGATGGATCGACTACCAATCCAAGCTTGGCGCCGCCGCCCGAAAAGACTCCGTCGATGCCCTCGGCATAGGTCGCCGGCACAATCAGCAGCCCGACCGCTTCTCCACGACGAACCAACTGCTCGCCAGCGGCGCGCGCGTCGGTGACAGTGAGTTTAAATCCACCATCTTCATCCAGCGCCTTGATCAACATGGTGGCCGCTGGCGACGACTGCTCAACAAACGCGGCAACACGAAGCGGCTCGCTGGTAGTTCCACTAAAGACGTAACCAAAGAACAGTGCAATTGCCAATGGGAATACAAATGTAAAGAAGGCCGCCGCGCGGTCGCGCATCAACAGGCGCAGGTCCTTGAGTGCTAGAAACACAGCGGCGCGCATTAGTCTCGGAGCCGCCTTCCAGTGAGGGCAAGAAAGACCATTTCTAAATCCGGCTGTTCAATGCGGACTGCTGTGGCGCCACCTTCTGCCAAGGCACGCTCAATCTCCCGCAGCGGTTCGCGGGTACGAACGCGATGTTCGCCAGCCAACGAATCAACGGTCACCACACTGTCGCCGCCATGCTCTGCAATCAACTCCGCAACCGTACCAATAGCGAGCACGCGACCGCGATCCATAATGGCGACGCGTGAACAGATGCGTTGCGCTTCTTCCATGTAGTGGGTGGTGTAGATCACCGCTCGTCCCTCGTTGGCGAGGCGCTGCACTACATCAAGGATCGCCGTGCGACTTTGCGGATCGACTCCGGCTGTTGGTTCATCTAAGAAGATTGCCGTTGGGTTATGCACAAGGGCGGCGGCCAAATTCAATCGACGCTGCATGCCACCAGAGAATGTTGCCACACGGTCACGCGCGCGTGGCAGCAGTCCAACCATATCGAGCAGTTCATCAGCGCGGCGCACTGGCTCTGGTATTCCGTGCACGCGCGCCAAAAAGACCAGATTCTCGCGGGCCGTCAATTCCTCATAGAGGGCAATCTGCTGCGGCGCCAATCCAATGAGTGCACGTGCACGCGCCGCACGTGGCGAACCTGCCTCGCCAATCTCAATGGATCCACTGTCGGGGGCCAACTGGCCAGTGCACGTGGCGATCGCCGTGCTCTTGCCAGCGCCGTTTGGCCCAAGCAGCCCAAAGATCTCTCCGCGATGCACATCAAAGGTAACTCCGTCGACCGCAGCGATCGAGCCGAAGGACTTGCGGATGTCGCGGACGCGGATCACGTGGATAGACAATCTACGCGCTGCGGGGCGGTCAGCGAGCGATAGCGGGGCGAACCTTCATGGAGACATCAATAATGCTCATCGCGCGATCGCGCAGAGCGGGTTCAACGGGTAAGCGCGGTAGGCGCATTCGTTCGTTGCCCCAACCAGCGCGCGCGGCGGCCAGTTTCACCAAATGGACAAACTGCGGTCCGGCATCCAGACGCAACAGCGGCAGGAACCAGCGATAAAGTTCCTCGGCTTCTTCAAGGCGACCGTCGCGCGCAAGCTCAAAGAGGCGCACGCTTTCAGCGGGAAATCCGTTCACCAATCCTGCAATCCATCCCTCCGCGCCAGCGGCTACGCCTTCAAGAACCATGTCATCGATACCGATGTAG
>DBCE01000218.1:5782-6301 GCA_002292895.1 Phycisphaerales bacterium UBA966 | reverse complement strand
CGAAGTGAACCCTGCGTTCTCAACGCCAACTCCATGGTTCTACAACCAGGGCTACAACAGCGCCCCGGCAACACTCTGCTTCGACGGCCACACTCAGGTGGTGTCCATTGCTGGTATCCAGCAGGACAATGACTTGGCGATCGCTCAGGCTTCTCAAGCCACTGGAACGTCGGTTGCGAGCGGTAGTTTGTGGTTTGTAGCTTCGGGTGGCGCAAATGCGTACTACTCGACGGCTGCTTACGACATGCTCACCACCGGTAACGGTTCGTGCAGTGCTGGTGTCTTGACGGTCGACGGCATCCTTGGCCGTGACATGCTCCGTATCGGAGACTGATACTGGTGCGACATGGGGTGCATGCCACCACATGTTGTTACTGACCTGATTCTTTCCGCGAGGGTCGCCAACTGGCGACCCTCGCGTGCTTTTTGTCATGGTGAGCATTGCGTAAACCCCTACACTTCGGGCTTCGAAAGGCACCTCATGCTTAGATCCATCTTGCGCGCAAATCCACTCGCAAT
>DBCE01000218.1:3264-5640 GCA_002292895.1 Phycisphaerales bacterium UBA966 | reverse complement strand
CCCAGCACCTAAAGAGCCAGGCAAGGTGATCGAGGGCCCGATCAATGTGTACAGCTGGGCGCCCGCCGACAGCGCCAAGGCCGTTGATGCCAAGGACATTGATCTTGCCAAGGTCTTTGTTGATCTTGGACCAGTGGCAACCCGTTGGTACCAACACGCCATCACGCTTTCGAATCCGTGGTTTGAAGGCCGCGCGCCTGGCCTCCGTGGCAATGACTTGGCGGCTGAGTATCTGGAGTTCTGGATGAAGGACGCGGGTCTTGAAGTTGCGTTCCCGGCTGTCGGCGAAGACGGCGTCACGCCAAAGGATGGCCCGTGGAAGAGCTACCAACAGAAGTTTGCTCTTACTGGTGGCGCACCCAAAGTGGAAGGCGGAGTGTTGACCGCGGGCGGCGCCGATCGCGAGCGCGGCAAAGACTTCACAGTGCTCGGAATTTCCGGTAACGCCAAGGTGGAAGCACCGGTGACCTTTGTTGGTTACGGCATCAAGAAGGGCGAAGCCGACTACACCAGCTTTGAAGAGGGCGCCGATCTCACGGGCCGGATTGCCATGGTCTTTCGCTATGAGCCACTCGATGAACGCGGTCGTTCCAAGTGGGCATCGCGCCGCTTCAGTGAATTTTCAGCAATGACCACCAAGATTGATGCACTGGTGGAACTTGGTGCTGCAGGAATCATTCTGGTTTCACCGCCCGACGCGCGCGACGGCAAGGTTGCACTGGAAGACGTCTCGACGAGCCGCTGGGGTCGTCCGCTTGATATTCCCATGGTGCAGGTTTCTACTGACGTTGCCGAGCAGATCTTGAAAGCGGGCGCGCCTGACAAGGGCTCATTGCTGGATTGGCGCAAGCGCGCCGACGCTGGCGAAATCAAGACAGTGGCCCTGAATGATGATGCCAAGGTTTCTATTGAAACCAAGTTGTCGAGCGGCGGGACACCAACGCAGAATGTTGGCGGAGTCTTGCGTGGCAAGGGCGCGTTGGCTGATGAATGGGTGGTGGTGGGTGCACACTTTGACCACGTTGGCTATGGCTACTTTGGTACCAGCCCGCAATACACCGGTCAGTTGCATCCTGGCGCTGATGACAATGCCAGTGGCACTTCAGCCATGCTGTGTATCGCCCAGGCGATGGCGGATCTCTACGGTGGCAAAGATGCGCCGAAAGATGCGCGCAGCATTCTGTTTCTTGGATTCACCGGTGAAGAGAGTGGTCTGCGCGGTTCGCGCTGGTATATCGAGCATCCCACGATTGCTGGCGACAAGATGTCATTGATGGTGAACATGGATATGGTGGGTCGGCTGCGTTCGGATGACTTGAGCGTTGGTGGCATGAGTTCTGCCAAGGGCATGATTGACGTCATGCGGCCAATCTTTGAACGCAGTGGCTTGACGATCCACGCTGACCCATCCGGTCGCGGGCCGAGTGACCACGCCAGTTTCTATGGCGCGGGCATTCCAGTGCTCTTTATGTACACCGGAAATCACGACATCTATCACACCCCCAACGACAAGGGTTACACCCTGAATCCGGAGGGAGCCGCAAAGATTGTTGCCTTGGCAGCAGACATCACCACAACGGTCGCCACTCGACCAGAGCGCTTGGAATTCCAGCAAGACAGTGGCAAGACGTCAGATCGCGGATATGCCACCGTCCGTTTGGGCGTGATGCCGTCCATGAATGACGATGATCGCGAAGCTGGAGCTCCAGCAAAGGGCGTTCTGGTTGACGGCGTGAGCGCAGATACTTCGGCAAGTGACGCGGGTATTGTGAAGGGCGACATTCTGGTGTCTTGGAACGGCGAGGACCTAGAGAGCACGGGCGCCATGATGACCAAGCTGCGTACCCACAAGCCTGGCGATGTAGTCAAGGTGAAGGTCTGGCGCGCAGGCAAAGACATCGAACTAGATGTCACGTTGCGCGCCGCCAAGCCGAAGGAGTGATGCGGCGCTCGGTTATGGCAGGATTACCACACTCCGCGGAGTGGGTGCCGCAGCGCGCGGAATGATGACGATTCCGTCTGGGATTGGCAGGTCGATTGGCGCTTGACCAGCCACTGCCACATGGGCGCGAGTGACACCAGTGGGCATCTTGATACGCAGCTCGCGCGCGTCGGGAGAGTCCAATTGCACACGTGCAACGGCGCCGTGTTTCCATTGAATGTCCACAACAATATTGCCGCGCGCGATCAATCCGCGCACGCGACCGTCGCTCCACTCGCGGGGCAGGGCAGGCAAGAGATCGATGCGGTGCACCAGATGCCCGGCACTCCACGAGCGAATATGACTCTGCATCAGCATCTCTGCAATGCCGGCGGTGCCGCCGAAATTCCCATCGATTTGAAACGGCGGGTGATCGTCAAAGAGATTGGGCAGGG
>DBCE01000218.1:0-3215 GCA_002292895.1 Phycisphaerales bacterium UBA966 | reverse complement strand
TCGTGTAACCGCGCCCAGAAATTAATGAGCCACGCACGGCTCCACCCGGTGTGGCCACCACCGTTCTTGAGTCTGAATTCCAGGCTTGCACGTGCCGCCGCGGCCAATGCGGGGGTTCCATCGGTGCTGATGAAATTGGCGGGGTGCAGTCCATACAGGTGGCTCATGTGGCGATGCCCCGGCTCCGCTTCGCCATAGGGCTTTGACCATTCCATGAGTCGGCCGTCGGTGGCCACTGCGGGAGTTGCCAGGTGCTTGAGCGCTTCAGCAGCTTCAATAGGAAGCGCCTCGTTGCTTCGTCCAAGTACGCGCGCGGCATCAAGGTAATTCACCAAGAGGTCGCGGGCGATCCACTGATCCATCGATGTGCCCATACTGAGATTCGCATGCGATCCGTTGGGAAGGATGAAGGTATTTTCCGGACTGGTGCTTGGGCCGCTCACCAGCATGCCGGTTGTTGGATCTTTCACCAAGTAGTCAAGAAGGAATCGAACCGCACCGTCAAGCGCCGGCCATGCGCGGTCGCGTAGAAACGCAGTGTCATTGGTGTACTCATAGTGTTCCCATGCGTGCCGCACCAGCCACGCGCCGCCGAGCGGGTACATGCCCCAGACCGTCTGACCCTCTGGCGCAGTCATCGCCCACGCATCGGTGATGTGGTGACAGCACCAACCGCGTGCGCCATAGAGATCTTGCGCAGTGCGTACGCCACGTACGCGGAGTTTGTCAAGCAAGTCAATGAGTGGAAGTTCTGTCTCAACAAGTGCGCACGGACCCGCCGGCCAGTAGTTCATCTGGACATTGATATTGGTGTGGAAGTCGGCATTCCATGGCGCACGGAAGTGTTGGTTCCAAATGCCTTGCAAGTTGGCGGGCAGACTTCCTTGCCGACTGGAGGAGAGCAGTAGGTAGCGCCCGTACTGGAAATACAGGGAAATGAAGTCGTTGTCCCACTCTGGCTTGGTTCGGAAGCGAGCGAGGCGCTCGGGTGTAGAAAGAAGGTCCGGAACGACACTGGCTTCAGGCGATGGGCCGCCGAGGTCAAGCGACACGCGATCCATGGATTTGGCAAACCACGCACTGGCGCGTTCGCTCAGTGCCGACCAACCGGATACGGCGCTTCGAAGATCGTTCTCACATTGCAGGGCGGGGTTGCTTCCGAAGTAGTCCGTGCGTGCGGCAACAGCGATGGTGAAAGATTTGGCGCCGCGCACTACCGCATCGCCACCCTCAATGGTGACGGTTCCACCATCAGTGTGGATGTCGGCAGTGGATGCGTAACCAACACCACCCTGGCCGGTGTGCCCGGTAAACGAGAGACGCGCGCCTTGCCGAGTTGGAATGGCGGTGTGCACGGGCGTATCTGTTTCAAAGTTGTCACGGTGTAAGTGAATCCGCATGGCAGGAAGATTGCCTTCACCCTCGACGCGTGTGTCAATGAGTAGCAATTCGTCGGGTGCACTTGCAATCACTTCGCGAACGATGGAAACACCGTTCATCTGGAATTGGCTGGCGGCCACACCAGTCCGCAAGGTGAGTGAGCGCCGATATTCAGAAGCGGCACGCGGCACATCAATCATTTCAATATGGAGATCACCAAGCGTCTGATGGCTGCGCGGCATCATGTCGTCAGGGAGCATGCAATGATCTTGCATGATTTGCTGTGCTTCTAAGACCTTTCCAGCAAGTGCAAGTGCGCGTGCTTTTTGAAAGAACTCGTTTGCTGCAGGTGCATTGCGGTCACTGGCGTTGCCTTCCCACACGGTTGCTTCGTTCAACTGCAGGCGTTCGTGCTGAACAGCGCCAAAGACCATGGCACCCATGCGGCCATTACCTACGGGGAGTGCGTCGGTCCATGCAGCCGCGGGCTTCGTGTACCAAAGGTCTGGAAGCGTGCCAGTGACTGTTGCCATGGGTGTCAACTTCATGCGGCGCGTGCCGACCGGAATGGGCACCATGCGCGCGTGCAAGTCGGGATCCATCACTGGATCAAATGTTGCGAGCTCGGGGTGATCACCTTGGCAGATCCACCATGTTCCGGAGAGATCAAAGGCGCATGCATCACCTGCAAGTGTTGGTTTCAACTTGGGTGTTCCAACCCAACCACCGGCGCCACCGATGTCAGTGACACGGATGGCAATGCGATTGACGCCGGTGCGCAACAGTGACTTTGGAACGGTGTACGCGCGCTCGGTTTGGAATCCGTCGGTGGCCCCGATGCGCGTACCGTTGAACCAAGACTCGTCAGCATCATCAATGTTGCCGGGCGTAAAGACCATGTCGGAGGTACGGTCGAGGTCTTCAAGGGTGATCTCCCCCACGTACCACGCAATGCCGTCGGTGCCTTCAGGGAGGCCGTTGCCCTCCCAGTGGCCAGGAACAGTGGTGCGGCTGAGCGGCGGCGCAGCCACCGGCGCGGCGGGCGGAATTCCTTGGGCAAGCAGCACTATGACAGCAAGGGTGGCGATCGTCATCTGCCATGTTCTACCGCTCCCCGGGGTTCGATACGCTGCGGCAATGACGACCGCCCCGGCTCCCGCCCCCGCTACCGCGCACCTTCCGCTCTTTGGACGCCACGCCTTTGTTTGTGGCGCCACCCAGGGGATCGGCAAGGCGACAGCCATCGCCATGGCAGCCGCAGGCGCGACGGTCACGGTGTGTGGCCGAAATGACCAGGGTTTGATGCGGACTCTTGACGAACTGCCGAAGCCCGCCGGGCAGCGGCACTGGAGCGTGGAGGTGGACTTCAGCAGCGCCAAGGATGTGGAGTTTGCGGCGCGTACGCACCTTGGCAGCGCGGGCCCCGTGCACGTATTGGTGAACAACACCGGCGGTCCGGCGGCGGGCGCGGCGATCGAAGCAAAGCCAGAAGACTTTACGAAAGCGTTTGAGATGCACCTCTTGGCCAATCACGCGCTGGTGCAAGTTTTTGCGCCGGGGATGCGCGAGGCTGGATACGGGCGCGTCATCAATATTGCTTCCACCAGTGTGGTGACGCCCATCCGCGGATTGGGTGTTTCAAACACCATTCGCGCGGCGGTGGCTAACTGGGGTCGATCATTGGCAGTGGAACTTGCGCCGTTTGGAATCACCGTGAACACCATCCTTCCCGGCTTTACACGCACCGCTCGGCTTGCTTCGCTCTTTGAAGGACGTGCTCATCGCGCTGGTACATCGGCGCAAGAAGTAGAGGCCGATGCGCTTCGAACAGTGCC
>DBCE01000136.1:31590-31730 GCA_002292895.1 Phycisphaerales bacterium UBA966 | reverse complement strand
GGCTGATCGCCGTTCACAATGGCGATCCCCATACTGCCAAGGCCGTCAACGATGGTTGCCTTCTCGCTGATGATTGCTTCCACCGTGCCCATACCGCCCAAGTGCGCGCGGCCCGCCATGGTGACGATCGCTACATGCGG
>DBCE01000136.1:27826-31483 GCA_002292895.1 Phycisphaerales bacterium UBA966 | reverse complement strand
AGCGTCAGCGGCACGCCGATGTCGTTATTGAAACTCTTGGGTGACGCACTGCCCTTCATGGTGCTTGCCAGCGCCGCATCCACAATGCGCCGCGTGGTGGTCTTGCCGCTTGAACCGGTGATGGCAACCACCTTGCCCCGCAGGCGACCGCGCCACCAGCGCCCCAGGTCACCAAGCGCCACGCGGGTGTCGCCCACTTCAATGAGCGGCAGCCCGGCAGGCCGCGCAAACTCACCCGCGCGACGATCGACCATCGCCGCTGCAGCACCCTGCGCTGCGGCATCGGCCAAGAAGGCGTGGGCGTCAAATTTCTCGCCGCGGAGGGCTACAAACAGCTTTCCGCGCATGTCCTCGCGGGTGTCGGTGGCCACCCCATTCATCATGAACGGGGCCGGCGCGAACCCAGGCCGTGGCGTCACCGCCGCCGGTGGCACAATCCATTGTCCGGCGACTGCACTGCGAAGATCGTCTGCGCTGACTTGCATGGGCGCTCCTTGCCGTTGCCACTTGGGGGCTCGCCAGACTTGGCGGCACTCCCACACGCCTCCCATCCGTGGGATGCCCGCACAGGGTAACGGCGCGCGTGAGAAGAATTTGTCGCATTGAGTAGAAGTCGCGGGGAATTCTCCGCGATTCACTTGCCCCACTGCCACTCGTCTCCAACAATGAAAGTGACGCGCTGGCACGAGCAGGTTGTTCCAGCACCCCCGCGCGTAAACCTCATCGTTTCGAGGGTTCCATGAACCATTTCCACCGTCACCTGCAACGCGTTCTGGCCGCTGTGTGTGCCCTGTGCGTGGGCATTCTGCTCGCGCGCTCAGTGGGTCTGTGAGCCGGCCATGCTCAGTTTTGCCAAATAATCTCTCAAGTTCCGGAAACCCACCGCCCGATGCCAATAAGGTGGGGCGACAACGGTTCGCCCGATTGCTACTCGATATAGGAGATACGCATGAAGGGCTTCGAACTCGTTAAGGGCTGGGCACGTGAATTGGTTGACATCATGTTGCTGTTCATCGCCATCGGCGTCTTGGTCCAGATCATCTTCGGTACCGAGAGCACCTCGTACTTCGGCAAGATCACTGGCAACCTGATGGCTTTCGTGACGCAGCTTGGTAGCGGTGGCTTTGTTGGTCTGATTGCCCTGCTGATCATCATCAGCATCTTCAGCAAGCGCACAAGCGCCACCAACTGACTGACGCTGGCGCTCTGACGTTGACGGGCGCCGCAATGACTGAACACTGGCCCCTGGCGCATTGCGCCGGGGGCTATGTCTTTCGGGGCATCACGGAATCATAAAGAACGCCTGCATCTCCGCCGGATCAAACTCGTTTGGAACGCGGCCGATGTCCCACCCGTCCGTAGTTTCCACGGCCACCATGCGCCTGCCGCCGAGATCCATCGTGACATCATCCGCCGCAGGATCCATGCCAACAAACAACATGCTGTGCCCCTGGTCCCCCGGCCCGCCGCGACGAAAGTTCACCACCGCTACTGGGAGCGCAGGATCGATCGAGCGGATCAGTGTTGCAAGCAGCACGCATTTGGAATCGCAGTCGCCGCCCTGCAGCAAGGTGGTACCGGGTGTTCGTAAACCCGCGCGTTCTTTGCCATCAGGCGCTGGAGGAATGGTGACATACGGAACCGCGCGCTGCACAAAGCTGGTCAGCGCGTCCACCGTGCGCCGCTGCGAATGTCGACTTTCGTAGGCAGGAAACACGGAAACCACCTTAGCCGCCACCGGCGCCAACAGCGGTCGCGAAACGCTGACAAGCCACGCGTAGTCCGGCGAAACCACCATGGATCGCCCATCCGCAGCGTGCGGGTCAAGCGCCATCCGGCATCCGTGCGATGCCAACGACTCGCGGTACGCATGTTCAAATGCAGACTCCGCGGCGTCGCCCACAAAGTATGAACGCGCCGGCATCCGCGCTGGCCAACCAAAGTGCGCCTCGACGGCGGCGATCGCATCGCGGTCTACTGGCGCCGTGCAGGCAATCTCTAGGACATCACGCGCGGGATCCCGATAGTCCGTGCCCTCAATACGCACAATCTGCGGTCGATTGTCCTTCCACGCAAAGTGCGCAATGTCCGCGCGCGGCGCGGGTAACTCCAGTTGGTGATCCTGCGCCAAGAATGCCGCCACCTCCGGCATCCGAACCCGCGCTGCCGCCATCGCCTCCGCGCGCGAAGCTGCTTCCCAACTTCCGGTATGCACAAACTCGGAAACGCGCGCGGAGCTTGCGACCCAGCCGCCTCGGATTCCATAACGCGCAAATGCCGGAGCAAACAGCGCACAAACCACAATAGCCAGCACCGGCACTCCGTTTCCCACCCAGCGCCACACGCGTGACCCGTGCGGACTCACCCGCTCACCAGTTCCCGCGGGGTACTCCCGGCTCCCCGACTCAGCGCAGTGCGAGCCTCAATGCGGTCGTCAAAGGGTCGCGTCTGCGTACCAATGATTTGGTAGTCCTCATGGCCTTTCCCAGCAATGAGAACGATGTCCCCGGGGCGCGCCTCGGTCACCGCCAAGGCAATGGCCTGAGCGCGGTCCACTTGGCGAATCACCTCCACGGCAGTCTTGCCAGCGGCGTGCGCGGCCCCGGATGCGCCGGTCGGCTGACCGGTGAGCACCTCATCGATGATCGCTTCTGGATTCTCAGTGCGCGGATTGTCGCTTGTCACAATCACGCGGTCGGAATGTTCGCACGCCACTCGCATCATGCGCGGGCGCTTGGTTCGGTCACGATCACCACCACAACCAAAGACTGTCACCAGCCGACCGCCCGGACCAACCAGCGGTCGCAACGCAGTCAGCACGTTGAGGAGCGCATCATCGGTGTGCGCATAGTCAACCAGCACCGCAAATGGATCAGTGGGACGAGTCACCGGCTCCAGTCGCCCGGGAGGCGCCGCGCACGAAGCGAGTGTTTGTTCAATCACCTGCGCGGGCACACCGATCGACCATGCTGCAGCCACTGCTTGCAGCGCGTTCATGGCGTTGTGTCTACCAACAATCGGAAGGCGCACGCGCATGCTGCCCCAAGGCCCAGCAAATGTTGCGTCTTGCCAACCAAGTTGCGCGGCATGGATCGTGGCGGTGCATTGCGGAGCGCTGGTGGAATTGGCCTCGCCTGCCGCGCGCACACTGCAACGCAAGATGTTGGCGGTGCAGCCTTCCATCATCACTGCGCTCCACGGATCGTCCACGTTGATCACTGCCGTGCCGGTTGGCGAAAGCCTTCGAAAGAGCAACTGCTTGGCCGCTGCATAGGCTTCCATAGTCTTGTGATAATCAAGGTGATCGCCAGTCAAATTGCTGAAAATCGCGGTGTGAAACTGCAACGCATCCGCGCGGCCTTGATCAAGTGCGTGACTAGAAACTTCCATAGCGCACGCGCTGCAACCATTGCGCACCATGCGTCCAAGTGCATGCGCCAGATCGATCGGTCCAGGAGTCGTCAGGCTTGCGCGCGTTGATTCCGCACCATCATCGATCGCCACCGTACCGATCAGCCCGCACGGCGATCCAGCCGCGCGAGCAAACTGTTGCACCAAGTACGCCATGGTGGTCTTGCCGTTGGTGCCAGTGATGCCAACCAGTTTTAACCACTCACTTGGCGATCCTTCCAACCGATCTGCCAAGATGCCAGCAAA
>DBCE01000136.1:26907-27763 GCA_002292895.1 Phycisphaerales bacterium UBA966 | reverse complement strand
CCGCGCATGGATCAAGGCCGGTGTGCAAGACCGCCACTGCTCCGCGCGCAATGGCATCGGCAACAAAGGCTCGACCATCATTGGCGGTACCCGATCGCGCCACAAACAGGCAGCCCGGTTTCACAGTGCGCGAGTCATCAGAAATCGAATCGACCTCCAGCGTTGACTGGCGAAGGTGAGCGGGGAGCGGCATGAGCCGAGAGAAGAGCACCGTGAGTTTCATATGCAATCCTTTGCAGTATCGATGAGCCGCAGGGTCGCGAACGCCGGAGCGATCGGCACGCGAGGCACCAATTTACCGCGCGAGTTACCCCTCGCGGAAGAGGCGCTTTGCGCACCGACCAACCACTTGGCATGAGGCGGCGTCGAACGCTCCGCTAATCACGCCTCCAGCAATCGGCACCAACTTTGAAACACCGCGGGCGCCCTTGACGCCGGTCTTGGTGATGAGTTGCTCGCCCACCTCACGGTTGATTTGCGTGACGGTGCGCCCGCCAACACCCTCCATGGCTTTCAGTACCGCGTGCTTACCCAAGGAAACCCCTGCCCCCTTCAGTAACTTTGAAGCACTGGCATCACCAATAAGCGCCAGCAGTACCACGGTTCGCACCTTGTCGGAACGCGGATCGTGACCGTAGATAGAGGCAATGGCGGCGGCCATACGCGCCTGAATGAGCCACGAAGCCGCTACCGATGCCGGAATCGTCACGGGCAGCGTAATGACGCCGCCCAGTCCGGTGATAAAGCCGGCAGTGAAGTTCTTTGAGGTCTCCCAACGAATCAGCGCGTCCACGCGCTTGTCATTCGATGCGTAGGTGTTGTCAATGCGATACCGCTCGGCAAGCTCCTCTGCGCT
>DBCE01000136.1:24773-26732 GCA_002292895.1 Phycisphaerales bacterium UBA966 | reverse complement strand
CGCCACCGGCGCACGCGAATGTCGCGCAGGCCGGCCGCCTCGGCAAACTCCACCGCTTGGCGCTTACTAAAGCCATTCTTCACGCTCAACATGGCATCACGCTTGGTTTCAGCGGGCGAAGTGAGTGTGGCAAACCATGCCCCCGCGATGCCAAATGCATCATGAATCAGGTCATTCCAGATCACCGCATGCCGCGCCACCGCCGACATGGCCTTGAGCGCCTCCACCACTTCGTGGTCAGGCAAGTGATGCAGCATCAACGAGGCATGCGCCGCATCGAACGACTTTGCGCCCAGGATGGCCTTGGCTTGCAGAACATCCACTGCTGCAAATGACAACCCGTCCATGGTTCCGCGGGCCCGAGCCATGTCCAGCACCAAGGGGTTTCGATCCGTGGCCAAGCAATGCGCCACCCAGCCGCGCCGGGCCGCACGCGTAATGAAGGACCGCGCGATGTCCCCCACCCCGGCCCCAAAGTCAACCACCGAAACCTGCTGCCCGTTGGTTGGGCTCATCCGGCTTCGCAAGGCGTCGACGATGGCCGTCCCAGAGCCAGTAGCCGCATTGAATTTCACCAAGAAACGGAACTCATTCCCCAGCCGGGCTGGATCGGGATGCGCCTCGTCCATGAGTTCATGGCCCGTGTTCCGTTGCGTGTGGGGGATGGGCTTCATGCCCCTGCACGGTACCCGCGCGCTCTGCAGTCCGGCAGCGCGTCCTGCCGATGAACTGAACGCGGTCGGAGACCGCACCTGTGCTTTCAGCGTTCCGGTCGATGCCGGGCGAAGACCGCGCGGGTTCATCACAGGAGGTGGACATGTCTGCACGCGACCCATCGGGCGCCGGGGAAAAGTCTTCAACCCGGCTCATTGCTTCCAACGGATTTGGGATGTTCATGCTGGGGATCGCCCTGGCGCTTGGCGGTGCGTTTGCCTCGCAGAGCGTGGCGAAAGCCATCATCACTAGCCGAAGTGCCAGCAGCATCAAAGTGAAGGGTTCGGCCAGTATTGATCTCCGTGCCGACAGTGCGCGCTGGGTGACCACCGTCACCTGCCGAGGCACCACCTTGCAAGCCGCCTACGCCAGTCTTTCGAAAGACATGCAGCGCCTGCAGCAGTTCATGACCACTAACACCTTCACCGAGGCCGAGGCAAAGACGGGCCCCGTGGCATCGTCCACGCTGATGGGTAAGGACGCCAAGGGAAACAACACAAACAAGATTGAGTTCTATCAACTCACGCAAACCATGGAAGTGCTCAGCCCCAAGGTGGACGCGGTAGCCACCGCGGCGCGCAATGTGACGCAACTGATTCAAGACGGTGTTGATGTTGCCAGCGGTCAACCCGCGTACCTGGTCTCCAGCCTTGATTCAACTAAGGTTGATCTGCTTGATAAAGCCACACGAAGCGCCATGGAACGCGCCGAGACGCTCGCACGCGGCAGCGGTTCTTCAGTGGGCGCACTTGTCAGCGCAAACCAAGGCGTGATCCAAGTGGTGGAACGCGGGACCACCGGTTCGAGTGATTACGGTGAGTACGACACCCGCACCATTGAGAAGACCCTGCGCGCCGTAGTCAGTCTTGAGTACGCGGTGCGCTGATTCAGCGTGCGTGCGTGCACGCGCCTACGCCATCACACAATCAACATGGCGTCGCCAAAGCTGTAGAAGCGATAGCCATCGCGCTGTGCCATGGCGTAGAGCTCTTTCAATCGATCCAACCCAACAAACGCACCAACCAGCGCTAACAGCGTGCTGCGCGGCAAGTGAAAGTTGGTGAGCATGGCGTCAACGTGTCGGAACTGGTGGCCCGGCGCAATCAAGATCGAGGTGCTGCCTGACCAACCGTGCGCAGGTTCATCCGTGGGCAAACTCTCTAACGCCCGCACGCTGGTGGTGCCCACTGCCACCAACCGAGGACGCGGGCGCTCGGCCAGTAAAGCCATGGTTGCCGGCGGCAC
>DBCE01000136.1:19205-24703 GCA_002292895.1 Phycisphaerales bacterium UBA966 | reverse complement strand
CGGTTTGAATGTTCCTGCGCCAACATGAAGCGTAACGCTGGCTTGTCGAACACCGCTCGCGCGCAGTTGCGCAAGAAGTGATTCGGTGAAGTGCAAGCCCGCCGTGGGAGCGGCCACCGACCCACGCGCAGCGGCATCGGCGTACACGGTCTGATACTCCGCGCGATCGGCGTCGTCATCGCCCTGCTCGCCACGCACAGCGCGTGATTTCAAGATGTACGGCGGAAGCGGTGTCCAACCGGAGCGTTCGATCACGTCATCCGGACCGCCACCTTGCGGGCCAGCAATGATGCGAACGCGCCATGCTTCTGCGTCCCGCGCCAGCAATTCAATGGCGTCACCGGATCCAGTTCCATGCGGCGTGACCAATGGAAGCACCGCGCCCGGCCCGTAGCGCTTGGCGCGACGCACCAACATGCGCCACGTCCCGTCCGCGCATGGCTCAAGCAGCAGACCTTCGGTGCCATCCATGCATAAGCGTGCGCGCAGAACCGATGTTTCATTCACTATCAACGCGTCACCTGCGCCGATCCAGCGCGGCAAATCACGCACCTGTGCATGCTCAACAGTACTAGCGGCGCGGTCGATCACCATCAGTCGCGCAGCGTCGCGCGGGTGCGCAGGCTCGGTGGCAACGCACCGTTCGTCAAACGGAAAGTCCAGCAGTTCGGTTGAGAGTTCCTGCAGCGACACGCTTACAGCTCCGCCGATGGAGGCGCGCTGGTGACCTGCACGGGAGCGATGAGTCGGGCACCGTGCGCCCATGCCGCAAACGGCAGAATGCGACCACCCGCCGCTTGCACTTCAAGAATTCGAACGGCACCGGTGCCGCAGGTCAGTATGCCGTCAGGAGTCAGGGTGCCCGCACCCGGCAGCGCTCCCGTATCCGCAGCGGAATCAGTAGACGCCGCGCCAGCGGCAATCACTTCACAGCGCCGCACCTGCATCGGAACACCATCAATCTGCACAGCGCATCCGGGCCACGGGTTAAGACCGTTGATGCGCGCGCGCACGTTGGAAGCATCGATGGACAAGTCAACCCACGCGTCCGCCTTGGAAAGTTTGCGAGCACGCGTGGCGCGTGTTTCATCCTGAGCCCGCGCGTTGATATCGCCACGGCGCCACATGTGTAGGACGCTGGCAACGACATCCGGGCCAAGCAATGCAAGCGCGTCATGCAATTCGCCGGACGTCTGCGATGGTCCGATCGCCAGTGGCTCTTCGGCGTACACCACACCTGCATCCATGCGTTCTGCAAGCGCAATGACACTGACGCCAGCAACTGGATCGCCTTCCATCAATGCGCGTTGAATGGGCGCCGCGCCGCGCCAACGCGGCAAGAGCGAGCCATGCAGATTGATTGAAAACACATCTGAAAGAAGTTCCGGCGACATCTTCTGCCCAAACGCAATGACTACAAACACCGCTCCTGGCTGCGCGCGACCGTCCCGCGCTGCGCGATCCACCGCTGCTGCGGCAGCAGTGCGAATCAGTTCCGAATCAACGTGCGAATTGCAATCTTCCGGACGCACCAGCGGCAATCCATGCTCCAGCGCAAACTCACTCACCGGAGTCGGCGTGATTTGCTTGCCCCGCCCCGCCACGCGATCGGGCTGACTCACTACCAGCGCCACGCGCCCTGCTTCAGCCAGCATGCGCAAGACCGGAAGTCCAAACGCCCCAGAGCCAAAGAACACCACATCGGGAAGCGTGGCAGTGCCGCTTGAAGATGGATTTCCCGGAACAGCGGATCGCAATTGCATAGGAGTTAATCAATCCGATCGACAGAAAGTTTCAGATCTTTTAATGCACGACGAACACGCAGTCGGTCAATCGGACTCATCTTGTCAATGATGAGGATGCCTTCAAGGTGATCGAACTCATGCTGCCACACGCGGGCCGCAAAGTCGGAACTGGTCTCAGTGAATTCATTGCCGTCGATATCCAGTGCACGAATGGTCACTTGGGTTGGGCGACGCACCGATCCGCGCACGTTTGGCAGGCTCAGGCAGCCCTCGTCCATGGACTCAAGGTCGCCTCCCATATCAACCATCACCGGATTGATGTAGGCCTTGCGCGGCACACCGCGTTCGTGGGTTCCGGTCACAAAGATCCGCAACGATTCTCCCACTTGCGGAGCGGCCAAACCGGCACCTTCCTCGTCATCCATGACTCGGTACATGTCTTCCACTAAGGCGCGAATGGCTGCATCCACGACATGTACTGGCTTCGCCTTGCGACGAAGGATCGGGTCCGGGAAGAGCACCACTGGGCGCTGCGGAAGATGTTCGTTCGGCAGTCGTTCGGCCATGCACTTTCGATGCTACGCTACGCAATCCCCGCATAGGAGCAACACCGTGATCTTTGGATGGCGTAAAGGCGATTCCAGTAACTCCGAGAAGCCCTACGAACCGCAGCCCGACAAGGCGCGGAAGTTCTTTGACCACGCTCGTACCGTTGGGGAAACTGACCAACTTGACTACTCCCTCAAGCTCTGGGCCAACGGCCTGAAGTTTGACCCCGCCAACATGGTGGCTCATCAGGGGATGTATGAAGTGGCCTGCAAATTCCATGATCGCGCCTCGCCGGCTGCCGGCAAGGACATCAAGGAAATCGAAGGTCCGGGGCCGGTCGACAAGATGGTGGTTCATGAATACACCTGGATGCGGGACCTCAACAATGTTTCCGCCGCCATGCGCTTCCTGGAAGCGGCTGGCAAGGCTGGGCAGGTTCCGGTTGGTCAGTGGCTCGCGCCCAAGGTGATCAACATGCTTCGCAATGCGATGCAGAAGAAGCCGCAGAAGAAGGTCTGGGTGCAAGCCATCGAACTGTTCTCCGAAGTGGAGGCATGGAACGAAGCATTTGCATCCGGCGAGGAAGCACAGCGCTTGGATCCATCCGATGGAGCGCTTGAACAGCGCATCCGTCAGCTGACTGCCGCGCGCGCCATTCAACAAGGCGGGTACCAGCAGAACTTTGGACAAGCAGGCGGCTTCCGCGCGCAGGTGCGCGACTCCGAGAAGCAGCGACAACTGGAAGCATCAAACAGCATTTCCGGGGCTGGCGGCAGCGAAGAAATCGCTATGGACAAGGCGAAAGAGGACTTTGACGACAATCCAATGTCGCCCGAGGCCATCAATCGTTACGGCTCCCTGCTGCGTAAGCGCGGACAAGCTGGCGATGAAGACCGCGCCATTGAAGTGTTCTTGGCTGGCTATACCCGGCTCCATGAATACCGCTTCAAGATGAATGCAGATGACCTGCGCATTGCAGCGGTACGGCGCAGTGAGCGCGTAGCGCGCGAGCAACTTGAGCAGGCGCCCGACAACTCACAACTGCAGATGACCCATGATGCGGCGCGCGCCAAGCTCTTGGAACTGGAAGGCGAGATCTTCCGCGAGCGCGTTCAGAAGTACCCAACCAATCGCGAGATGAAGTCTGACCTCGGTCGTATTGAGTATGAACTTGGCAATTACCAAGATGCCATGGCTGCGTTCCAGCTTGCCAAGGATGATCCAAAACTGAAGGTCAACAGCGCCTGGATGCTGGGGCGCTGCTTTGCGAAGGAAGGCTGGCATTCAGAAGCCACCAGCGAATACAAGGAAGCACTCGGCGCCATTGATGCCACCCACGCCGAGAAAGAGCTCGACATCAAGTACGACCTCATGCTCTCGCTGATTGAACTGGCGAAGTTGGAGAAATCCGGCGCCCATGCCAAGGAAGCTGCGGACATTTGCAGTGCGATCGTTCGCAAGAACATCGGCTACAAGGACGTTCGTATTCGACGCAAGGAAGTTGACGAACTGATCCGCACGCTCGGTTAAACCGCCCCATGCGCATGAACGCTCCTCGTACGCCGTTGTTCGCCAGAATCATCGTCGCGGGGGTTGCGGCGGTGCTGCTTGCCGGATGCGCGGAAACGCTCATGCCAACGCCGGTTGGTTTCGACAAGAGCGGCGGGGATCCGTTTCTGAATACCCCACCCTCCATGCAGAGCACGTCACTCAGCGTGTTGGTGGCGGCGGATCGCAAGCCAGCTGTCCATGACGCAACCCGCGGCGATCCACCAAGCAAGTCGGGCGTGGATTTCTTCACCAACGAACGTGACACTTCCATGCAGTTGGGCCGCGCCACGATTGAATTCACGGCCCGCGAACCAGGCTGGGATTATCTGGTGAAGGAATCACGGACCGAAGACCGCCGGAGCGATCCGACGCTGAAGATGATTGGCTATGAGTCGTTTGGGTCAGTGTGGGTTGAGATGCCACCGCTGAATGAAACGCCCCCCGAGGCGGAAGAAGCCGCCATTGCCGCGTTTGCGCAGGCCGTGAATGCCGGACTGAGTGCTTCGCGCAGCAAGGACATCTACGTATTCATTCACGGGTTCAACACGTCGTTTGTAGACAACATGACGCTCGGCGCAGAGATGTTTCATTACCTCGGCCGCGATGGCGTCTTCATCAACTACGGGTGGCCATCACAGGACAGTGTCTTTGACTACTCCGCGGACAAGAGCACGGCAAGTGCCTCAACCCGACCATTTCGGCTATTGCTGACGCGCCTTGCCAATCGATCCAACGTCGAGCAGATTCACATTCTGGCGCACAGTGCAGGGGCACCAATTGCGGTTGAAGCGCTTCGGCAACTGCGACTGATGCACTTCAGTGAGCCCGCCGCTGCGACGCGTACGCGGTACAAGATCGGCCGCCTTGTACTGGTTGCTCCAGACATGGACCTTGGCGACTTCGGCAATGCAGTCGCTGACGGAGCCACCGCTGTTCCGGAACGAACAACGATCTACATTAGTTCTCGTGACAAGGCACTGGATATCTCTGCATGGATCGGCGGCTTCGCACGGCTCGGCGAACCGCTGAGCGTGTTGACGCCAAAGAACATTGCGTTCCTCAACGCTCAGGAGGGCGTTGACATCGTTGATGTCTTCCTCGCAGAGCGGATGTTCGGCAGTTGGCTTGGTCACAGTTACTTTCATGATGATGACTGGGTAAGCACTGACGTTCTGCTGGCGCTGGGGCATGGTCTGCTGCCAGACGCGCGCGGGCTGGTCCGTGATCCACAAGAGAGCGTTTTTACATTCCCCGCTGACTATCCAGCCAAGGCTGCCGCCGCGGCGTTGCGCGTCTGCCAGCCCGCAGCGGCGGTTGTGCCGACCGCTGCGCCAGCTGCGAACTCGGCAGCCACCCCGCCCGCTGCGGAGAAATCCGCTGCTGACTTATTCCCCGAGGACTGGTGATTCGTTGACTCCTTCACGCGTTGCTGCCGTCATTCCCGCACGCTTTGCGAGCACCCGATTCCCGGGCAAGCCGCTGGCGGACCTCACGGGCAAGCCGCTCATTCTGCACGTCCTTGATCGCGCTGCGGAGTGCAAGACGGTGAGCCGCGTGATCGTGGCCACCGATGATGAGCGGATCCATGAAACCGTCTTACGCGCCGGGTTTGAGTCACGGATGACGCGCGCGGACCACCCCAACGGAACCAGC
>DBCE01000136.1:18748-19092 GCA_002292895.1 Phycisphaerales bacterium UBA966 | reverse complement strand
GTGAACATGGCCACCCTGGTCTCCCCCTTTGCCACGGGCGAAGATCCAGCGAACCCCAACATCGTCAAGTGCGTGTGCGCAGTGGATGGCCGAGCGCTCTACTTCAGCCGCAGCGTGATTCCATTCAACCGTGACGGCGCCCCCGACGCAGCACAGCCCCTGAAGCACGTTGGTCTGTACGTATACCGCCGCTCGTTTCTGAGTACGTTTCTTGCCCTTTCGCCCACGCCGCTTGAACGCACCGAGAGTCTTGAGCAGCTGCGCGTCTTGGAGCACGGACACACCATCCTGTGCGCGCACGGCGAAGCACACTTCACGGGCATCGACACCCCCGAGCAATACGC
>DBCE01000136.1:18427-18694 GCA_002292895.1 Phycisphaerales bacterium UBA966 | reverse complement strand
ATAGGTGCCCTTGATCACACCCCGGGAATGCTTGCTTGGAGCAGGAAAAACCGGCTTCTGGGCATCCTGAGCGCAGATACTTGCGCCAATTGTGAAAATTTGGAACATCCATGATGGCTGACGGGGCGCGTTTAGGTTCTCGTATGTGGAGCGTGGAGTCGGCAATCAGGATGTCCTGAGACCCGAACCCCGCAAATCAAAGTGTTGCCGGCCCGATGGCTGGACACCGGAAACAGAACCGCTCGCCGACGGTTTCGGCTATGTCAC
>DBCE01000136.1:0-18417 GCA_002292895.1 Phycisphaerales bacterium UBA966 | reverse complement strand
GCCTGCACGGGAGTGTGGGCCAATTAACAGGGGCGATGCCCCAGGGGTTTCTGCAATGCGTACGTATTCGATCATTACTTCGTGTGGTTTGCTTGCGGCAGTGGTATCGAGTGCCGCGCAGGCGGCAGTGGTGGAATTCACTTGGAACATTAACCCGTATGCTGGTGGCCAGACGGTGGTTGGCATCGCGGCGAAAGTCAACAGTGGCCGAGCTTCGATTCAGAGCATCCAAGATGCGCAAGTTGCCAACTCGAACGGTGGAGTTCCCGGCGCTCCCGCCACCCCACAAGCGTATGCCCTGCCATCGGGTTGGTCGCAGCAGACGCTGGCGCCTTCGTTTACGGCGGGCACCGTTACGGCCGATTCCAACCAGTACGGATTTGTGCGCGGTGGCGTCGGCAGCTCCTACACCACCGCCCCTGGCGCTAATTTAGATTCAAACACCGGCGGAGTTGGCATCGGATACACGGTCACGTGCCTCCTCGATGCTCTATACACACCTGCTAATGGCGACACCATCAACGTGATATCGACCATGTTCAAGCAAACGAACGGTGGTACCTTCATGCAGACGAACACTGTTTTCACGTTCAACGGTACCTGGGCGGCGACCACCTCAACTGCCTTTGTCGGACAGCCTTGGGTTGTGGAGGTCAGCGGCACCTTCGACCAGTTGTCTGCGGCTGTGGTCCCCGCCCCAGGCGCATTCGCCCTGCTCGGCATCGCTGTCTTCTCTAGCCGTCGCCGCCGCGCCTGACCCTTACTTTGCACTCCACGTTGGCTTCGGCCGGCGTCCACACTCCACGCCCCCACGCGCATCCGCGCTTGGGGGCGTGTGTGCGTTCTGGGTCATGTCACGCGGTGAGCTTCTTCACCCACTCCGCGGCTCGCTTGCGCCAGGACGGATCGCGGTGATGCTCTGCGATCGCCCGCAAACGCTCCTTGGCAGCCTGGCACTTGAGTTCAGCCAAAGCACCGCCCGCGGCCATGGCGGTTCGCTCCTCTGCGTCGTCAAGCAATCCGATCAGGAACGTTTCCACCTTGGTGCGATCGTCGCCAGTCAAGCGCGCCGCCACATCGGCAAGCGCACTCACTGCCGCTGGTCGAACACGGTCGGGCAACCCAAGCGTTGTGCGCGACTCAATGCGCTCAACGTCCGAGGCGTCTCCAAACTTACCCAAGTACCGAAGCGCCGCCGCACTGATCGACTCATTGTGACTCGGCACCGCCACCTGCGCGCGCACCGTGTCAATGGCGTCCTTGGCAGCATGCGCCGTCAGCACGTCAATCGCCTGCACGCGCACGATGTAACTCGCCTCGCCCGCGCCACCATTGGGCGGCATCAATAGATTGCGGCACAACGGCACTGCATCAGCCGCGGGGACCTTCTCCAGCGCACCGATTACTGCTGCGCGCACCCGAACATCCGCGATCGGCGAACGCGCCAACGCCAATACCGCCTCTTGTGATTCCTTACTGCCATACGCAGCCATCGCATTCACCGCATCAATTCGAAGCGTAAATCGCAGCGAATCATTGCGCGCCGTCTCCAAGAGCGCCATCCGCGCATCGGGCGACTCCACCTTTGCCAGCGCCGCCAGTGCCTGCCGCTTGGCAGCATGGGTTGGAGCCGATCGCAATGATCCCAACGTCCAGAGTTCTGGCTGCGTCACTTCAACGGTCTTCAACGCCTCTAGATATGGATCCACCCACACCGCTACCGGCGGCGCATCCAACGTCTTGGAAACCGTCCCCGTGCGGCCAGTCATCTCCATCGGAATCAACACCTCGCCCTTCTCCGTCTTCACCCACACCGGAATCGAAATCCGCATGGCAGGCGTGCGCGCATCAATCTGCTGGGTTTGCTCCGCGGTCATCGTCAACACCCGACTGGCTGCGTCGTACACACACTTCGCCTTCAACTGCGGCGAACCAGGACGAAAGCACCACTGATCAAAGAACCACTCGAGCCCAAGTCCGCTGGCCTCTTCCATGGCTCGCCGAAAGTCATAGGTCTCCGCGTTACCAAGCGCATGACGCGCAAAGTATGACTGCACACCGGCAAAAAACACCTTGTCTCCAAGCATGCGCCGCAACATATGCAGAATCGAAGCGCCCTTCGGATACGGATTCGCTGGTCGCCCAAAGGTCTCGCCCGCGTTCATATACACGGGGCTGCACATTGCTTCCGGCGCCGTTGCAACATCGCCGCGCGCCACGCCCGCGTTGCCAAGAACGCTGTCCCAGTATCCATCAGCACCATCGCGCTCTTCCATCCACAGCGTGCTTCCATAGGTGGCCCAGCCTTCGTTCAGCCAAATGTGCGCCCAGCTTCGGCACGTGATCAAGTCACCGGTCCACTGATGGCACAACTCATGACTAATGAGTCCGTCAAGGTCCTGCTCATTGCGCGCCGTTGCATCCAATACCGCCGACGGCTGCATGGTGGTGGCACTGGTGTTCTCCATGCCGCCCGCACCGAAATTGCGAACCACCAACTGGTCGTACCGCGCCCACGGATACTTCTGGCCAAAGACGCGCTCAAACAACACCATCATTCGATCGGTGCGCTCATAGGTGGCCTTGGCATCATCGCCGCGTCCCTTGGGCGCCCACACAGTCATCGGCACACCACTCAACGGGCTTGGCAACTCCGCGTGATCAAAGTCACCAATGACCACGGAAACCAAATACGGAACATGTGGCTTCTCCTGATTCCAATGCCACACTTCGCGGTCGCCACGAACCTCATGCTTCACCAATGCGCCGTTGGAACTTGCCTGAAATCCAGCAGGAACATCGATCACCAACTCGGTTGCCATGCGGACGTTCGGGAAGTCATGAATCGGGAACCAGTAATGATTGGTCTCAGTCTGCCCCTGCGTGTGCACCTCCGCGCCACGCGCGGGCGCTACGCCCGGGATCTCCGGTGTGGGCACGCTGAATGTCAGGCCGTCCATCGGTCGATCGCAGGAATACGCAATCACCACGGTGCTCGCCGCTGTCTGACCGCCGCCCGCCGCTGGCACCAACGGCTGCGCAAATCGAATCGAAAGCGCTTCGCCATCATTGGAGAATTCAGCGTCGCGACCATCAACCGTGACTGAAGTCACCTTCATGCCGGTAGCGTCAAGCCGAAGCACTTGCACCGGCACGCCGATCGGCGCAATCGTCAACGTCTCCGTCCCCGTGAATCGACCGCTCGTCATATCTTCAAAGCGCATCGCCAATTTCATGCGTTGAAACTGCACCTGCGGATCCGGTGGAAAGTTCCGATGGTCACGCCCATTCGCGGCATCAAACACGCCGCCCTTGCCATCGCCAGGGCCCGCCGTGGGACGTTCGCGCTCCGCACGCTCCATGCGATGCGCCCAGCAGCCGCACTCCTCCTCCACCGTCACACTGAATGCCCAACTGACGGGCACCGCTGTGAGTAAGGGAAGAGCAAGTGCAAGAGGCAGAACGCGGGCGATGATCGGGTTGTCCATAGGGACAAAACTTACCGGGTCAGCGGTCTGGCGTTCCAAAGTTCCGCGCTGATCTGGTCCCGCCGCCCACGCCGCCTTTGGGCGCCCCTCATCCCTCAAGCGCACTCCCCACACGGCCGCTCACCAGAAACCTTCACATTTCAGCCAACAATCACGGATTGAATCCAACCCCACCGCCGTGCTACCGTATGCCATGCCCACGGACGGATACGGCGCGCAATCTCGTCAATTTCAACCGAATCCCGACCCCGCGTCGGCTGGTTTCCTTGCCCAATTCGGCGCTTCCGACGAATCGAGCGAGGGCTTCAGCCCAACGCCGCGCGGATACCAGCCCGGACGCACCAAGTACGTGGTGGTCATCGGCACGGTGATGAGCGGCCTTGGCAAGGGCATCTTCTCCAGTTCCCTCGCCAAGCTTCTGAAAGACAAAGGACTCACGGTCGCCCCCATCAAGATGGAGGGTTACCTGAATATCGATAGCGGCACGCTGAACCCCTATCGCCACGGCGAGGTGTTTGTGCTTGAAGACGGTCTGGAAACCGACATGGACCTGGGCACCTATGAGCGTGTCCTCAACCAGAACCTTGGGCGCCTGAACTTCGTCACTGCCGGCCAGATCTACACCGAAATTCTTGAACGCGAACGCCGTGGCGGTTACCTCGGGCGCGACGTGCAAATGATTCCGCACGTCACCGGCGCCGTCAAGATGCGACTGCGACAACTGGCAATGACCGGCAACGCGGGCAAGCCCTGCGATGTGGTCTTTGTTGAAGTGGGCGGCACCGCGGGCGACTACGAAAACGGCTTCTACATTGAAGCACTGCGCGAACTGGCCTTTGAAGAAGGCTCGGAAAACTGCTGTTTTGTAGCGCTAACGTACATCTTGGAACCATCCATCTTGGGCGAACAAAAGTCCAAGGCAGCGCAACTGGGCATCAAGCGATTGATGGAAGCGGGCGTGCAGCCGCAACTGATCGCATGTCGCGCCAAGAACCCGGTCACCGAAAAGGTGATGCAGAAGATCGCCATGTTCTCCAACGTGCCGCTCCCGCGCATCTTCTCCATGCACGACCGCGCCAGCATCTACACCATCCCGGACGCCATGCGCGAAGGCGGACTCGATCGCGAGATCCTTTCGCTCCTCAAACTGCACGAGCGCGTCAACGCCAAGCAAGAGGATCACGAACGCGTTAACTGGAGTGCATTCACCAAACGCCTCAACGCGCCGCGCGCCCACAAGGTGCGCATTGGCGTCTTGGGCAAGTACGCCAGCCTGCGCGATGCCTACGCGTCCATCGACAAGGCCATTGAGCATTGCGGCACTGCGCTCGGGGCAGAGATTGAGATTGAATGGCTCGACACCAGCGATGTTGCCACCCTTGCCGAAGCCAAGCAGATCGTCAGTAAGTTTGACGGCGTGATTGTGCCCGGCGGCTTTGGAATGCGCGGCGTTGAAGGCAAGGTTCGCTGCGTGGAAGCCGCGCGCGTGGACCGCGTACCGTTCCTGGGCATTTGCCTCGGTTTCCAAGTAGCAGTCATCGAATACGCGCGCGATGTCCTTGGTTGGACCGACGCCCACAGCACGGAATTTGACCCCGCCACCAAGCACCCCGTCATTGCCGAACTGGCCGATCAGAAGAAGATCGAAGGCATCATGGGTGGCACCATGCGTCTTGGCGGCCAAGACGTGCAGATCGAACGCGGCACCTTGGCGCACCTGATCTTTGGTGGACGCGATGTGGTGCGCGAGCGCTTCCGTCATCGCTATGAAGTTGACCCAAAGCACGTGGCTGCGCTCACTGCTGCCGGTCTTATCTTCAGTGGTCGCCACACCAAGCACCCGATCATGCAGGTGCTTGAACTGCCGATCTCCGTTCACCCGTACTTCATTGGCGCACAGTTCCATCCGGAACTCACCAGTCGTCCGCTGGAGCCACAACCGATGTTCATGGGTCTGATCGCTGCCGCCATCGCGCGCCGCGAACCAGAATTTGCGCAGACCGAACTCGGCAAGCGTTGGGTTCGTACCGCTAACGGAACAAACGCTGCAGTCACTGCATAAGAACGCGCTTCGATTCAATTGAAAGAAAAACCCCTTCCTCGCGGAAGGGGTTTTTGTTGCATGCAATGTGTTCGTCGCGCGGTGCAACCGTACCCCGCTTACTCCGGAGTAGCAATCACCCGCACTTGGTAGATGGTGCCAACACGTTCGGTCTCCATACTCATGCCTTCTGGGAGTGTTGGTAGCAGCACGCGACGGAAGTCACCCACCAGTCCGCCAGAGAGGATCACGGTCCATTCATCGCCGATGCTTGGTTGGTAGTCATCAAAGGCAATCCGAAGTGTGCCATCAAGGAAGCCTTCGCCAAAGAGCACCAACATCGAGGCGTCATCAACCGACGCAGGATCGCGCAGCTTGACCACCACGGCGTCATGGTGATTCATCACAAACGGACCGTTCTCAATCTTGACTCCATCAATGAGCCAGGTGTGATCCGCGGACGTTTCATCGTCAGTAGACCCTTCCATTTCGTCCGGCGTATCGGAGCCCGTACTCACGCGGGCACTCGAATCCACCGATCCGCCCGCATCAGCCCCGCCGCCGCCGGCAAGCATCAGGCGGAACGATGCCGCACGAGTGCCGGTATCAGTTGGGCTTGAACCCGTGGTCACCAACGTGCAGATGGCCTGCACGCGGTAGGTGTAGGTGGTCCCCGCCACCGCTGACGTGTCGTTGTAACTGTTGGTAACGGTAGTGAACGTCACTTGACCTGCTCCGCCAGTGCGAGTGAGCAGGTAGCTGGTAGCGCCTGAGACTGCGGTCCAACTCACCGAGATCTTGTCGGTGAGTGTGTCGGACGCAATCAGAGTGGCAGGAGCCACCAGCGTGCGCCAACCCGTGTCAGTGATCGCTGGCGTGGTTCCCAACGCCACCACTGCGCGCACTGAGTAGGTGTACAGAATGCCAGGTGTGCCTCCCTGATCAGTAACCGTCTTGGTTGTCTTGCTGACCGAGCCAAGCAGAACAGCCGTTCCGCCCGGAGGCGTGCGCCACACTTGGTAGGCAGACACCTTGCTCGACTTTGGCGCAAGCACCCACGTCAACTGCACGCCGGTACTCAGCGTCCCATCGGTGGCAGTCAGGCCAGACGCCCCCGCGGGAGCTTTCCATCCGGAATTCACCAATCCACCGGTGGTCGCTGAAGCCAATCGAACCGTGTAGTTATAAAGTTTCGTTGCCTTCGGAACTGCCGTATCGATGTACGTCCGAATGGCCGGGCCAACGGTGGCGATGACCTTGGGCTTCTTTGACCCCTCACCACGAAGAATGGTGTAGCCCGTTGATCCACCATCAACCGCGGTCCACGTCACAGTAACGCTGCTGGTGGACGTGCCATCCGTTGCAGTCAGCGAAAGCGGCGTGGCATTGGCAGCGATCATGCCGAGAGTCGCAGTGCTTGGAGCGCTGTCGCCCGGAGTGCACACTGATTGCACCGCGTAGAAGTATTGCACACCGGGTGTCGCAGTGGTGTCGCTGTAGGTCAGGACCCCTGTTACGGTCGCAAGCGTCGTGGAAACTCCATTGAGCGAGCGCAGGATCTTGTAACCAATGGCATCTTCCACGGCACTCCACGTCACCGTCACCGCCGTCAGGCTGGTGCCGTAGCTGGCCGTGACCGTTGCGGGCGGAATGGAGACGCTGGAAATCTTGCCGAGTGCACCGACACTCAGCGCACTCTCGCCAAGCGAGCACGTAGCGCGCACGAAATACTCATAAGCAAGGCCGGGCGTCGCGGTGGTGTCGGAGTACGTCTGCACATCGCCAAGGGTGGCAAGTTGTAGAACCTCAGCTCCACGAACCCGCACCACTTTGTATCCAGTGGCGCCACTCACGGCACCCCATGTCACCGTCACGGCGGAGAGACTGGTTGCGTACGTCGCCGCCACACTGGTTGGCGTGGCAAGCATCCGCCAACCCGTAGCAGTGGCTGATCCAGAGGAGAGCACTCCGCCGGCGGATTCCGATCGCACCCGGTAGGTGCGCTCAACGCCCGCAGCGGCCGCGGTATCGATGTACTGAGCGACGTAGGCATATCCAACGTCTGTCTCAACGGTGCCGGTCATCAGCGTAATTTTGTAGCTCACGGCGCGATCAACGGTCGGCCACACCAACGCAACGCCGTCGGTGCGTGTGCCTTCCGTGGCGGTCACCACGGTCGGTGCGGTGACGGCTTGGCAAGTATCGGGCACGCCGTCGCTATTCAGGTCAACCACCGACGAGCCAGCAATCGCAATCACGCAGGCATCAATATCGCCCACCACGTCGCAGTTCGGAATTCGATGCGTGCGGATAGAGACAAGGCCCCATTCGCGGTTCGATCCGTAGTCGTAGTACGGCGCGCCAATAGCTATGTGATCATGACCAACCGCGACCGATTGACCCCATTGACTTGAAACGCCGCCGCCGGAGTACGTCTCAACCCCGTCAATGCCCCACGTCGCACCGGTGTAATCAAACTTGGTCACCGCCGAATCATCCGGGGAGCCAACGAGTCCAAATCCTTCATGGATCGCCAACGAGTTGACGAGCACACAATCAGTCAGCGGATCGCCACCAAACGCCGGGGTTGCAGTTGCTTCGAATGCGAATTTGAGGGTCGGCACGCTGAGCACGGTGGAATACATCCACACCGCGTCCGACTGAAGGGGGCGCTGCTCACGCATAAAGATCGATACACCAGTGCCGGACATATCTTCCGTGCCCACTGCCAAGTCAGTACCAAAGGTGCCGCCGGAAACGCCCGGAGATTTCATACGAAGCGGCGTGTTCCACGAGCCAACATCATCGCGGCGATACACGTACATGGTGCCGAATTTGCCGCCATCGCCAGCGAGTGACTCACCCGGCGCGGCAATCACCAAGGTGGAATTACCAAGACCAACACCCCAGCCATACCACTTGTCTTGCGCCGCGGTTGCTTCCACCGGATCAAACCGGCGCACCAACGAGTACGTGCCCGCAGGAGCGCGTTCGTACAGGTACACGGCTCCGCGCGCATATCCCGAGGCGTTGATAGCGCCCGGCGCACCGATGGCAAGAAAGCCATCACTCATGGCGACACTCAATCCAAAGACGCCGTTTGCAAGGTCAAGCGGAGAATTGATCGTCTGCAAGAACGACCATGTTCCGTTTGACGCGCGTGAATACAGAACCACCGCACCTTGCGAAGAGTTATGAAACGGGGCACTCACCGCGGCGACGTTTCCGTCAACAGCGATGTCTCGACCAAATCCGCTGGACTCGGCCAGGATGGTGGATGGACGGGCCAGCGTGGAGACCACGCTGTACAGACCATTGATCCGTCTATACACCGCCACCGATCCAATCCCAGGCGCGCCAACCAAAACGTCAGCGCCAGCGATGGCCGTGGCAGCACCCACCTGCGCGCCGTCGATCGCCATGGATGTGGGCGTTCCATCAAACTGCCCAACGCACGAACTCCCCGCCGTTGCCCCCCGCCCGCCAGCGCCGAACGCTACGAGGAGGGAAAGTGCAACCAGCGATGGCAACCGAAAAAGGTGCTGAATCATGTGTTGTGGGCTCAGGTATGGGCGGCTTCCCGAATGGAAGCCTTTCGGCTAGTATCTTCGATCCGCTCGGCAGGCGAGCGGGGTTTCAGGATACGGGTCAGATTCCGTTTCCAGAAGCCAGTTTCTGACATTTCTTAGCATGCCGATGTAGCTCAGGTGGTTAGAGCGAGGGATTCATAAACCCTAGGTCGGCGGTTCGACTCCGCCCATCGGCACTCCAGCGCCCGTGCACACCATTCCAGACCCAGATTCGCCGCAAACGACCATCGAGCGGATCACCCTGCTGTACGCCATGGAGGCGGAAGGCATGCCGCTGGTGGAGCGGCTCAAGCTCACCGAGCAGCCAGCGGTGGATCCCAATTTAACGCAGCGGCACTTTGCGGGCACGGTTGGCACCGTTTCCATCGATCTCCTCATGAATGGCGTCGATCCGCGCTGTGGCACTGATCGCATTGGAACAGACGCTGCCACGCTCGCCGGGTTCATTGCAATTCGAAAGTTTGCGCCGGATCTTGTGATCAACGCCGGCACGTGCGGCGGCTTTCAGGCGCGCGGCGGATGCGTTGGCGACATCTACGTTTCGGAGGGCGACTGCCTGTTTCACGATCGCCACATCGCACTCCCGGGCTTTGCACTGCAGGCGCGGGGGCAATGGCCCGTGACGCCTGCCAAGCACCTTGCGGCGGCCATGGGCGCCAAGTCCGGCATTGTGAGTACTGGCAACAGTTTGGACACCACCCCGGAGGAACTTGCGTTCTTTGCTCAATATCGCGTTGCCGCAAAGGACATGGAAGCATGCGCCATTGCCCAAGTCTGCGGGCAATGCGGCGTTCCGTTCGTTGCGGTGAAGGCGGTCACCGATCTGGTGGATCATCCCGAGCCAGCATCCGAAGCGTTCCTCAGGAACCTGCGGACAGCGAGCGCGCTGCTGAGCGAATCAATGGAACGGGGAATCCGCTGGCTTGGCGCACATCCGCGCCGCGTTGGGGATTTGTAGATCGCGCCGCCGAGTTGCCACGCTCGCTGCGCACAGCAAAACGCCCCAGGCAGGAGTTGAACCTGCGACCTCAGCTTTAGGAAAGCCGTGCTCTATCCAACTGAGCTACTGGAGCAACATGTACGTTCGTGAACCGCAAGAGGCGCACGCGAGATCCGCGTTCAGCGCTCGCCGTGAGTACCCGTCTTCAGTGACCTTCCCTAGTGCCGTCCTGCTTACGAGCGCCCGCGAAATACACGAGTGCCCAGATGGAAAGGAAGGCGACCCAGGCAGCGTTTGCAAAGAGGACTGGCCACATAAGTGAGCAGAGTATACCCCGCATTTGCCATGACTGCCATCACTGATAGCACCACCACGCCCGCCCACGCGCCATCGCCCCGCTTCCACGTTGTGCTGTATCAGCCGCAGATTCCCAACAACACAGGGAACATCGGTCGCACCTGTATGGCCACCGGGTGCCGGCTGCATGTGGTTCACCCGATTGGCTTTGACATGGACGAAAAAGCCTGTCGCCGCGCTGGGCTGGACTACTGGGACTTGGTGGACTGCGTGGAGCATGCCTCGTGGGAGGAATTCCTGGCCAAGGAGCGCCCGCCGCGGCTCTGGCTCTACAGCACCAAGTCCGAACGCCCGCACTGGGACGCCTCGTTCAATGAGGGGGATTACCTGCTCTTTGGACAAGAGACTGGCGGCGTCCCCGCAGAGGTGCACGCCTGGGTGGACGCCACCTACGGCGCGGGTCATCAACTGACGCTCCCGATGCGCGCCGACCCACGGGCTCGCAGCCTGAACTTGGCCACCGTCGTGGCGTGCGGCATCTATGAGGGACTCCGACAAACCGGCGGAATGGTGCGCTGACGATCCGGAAATCGCAACTTTTGGGTCGCTGGTGCTCCGGTGATCAGCGCATCAATTCATCACCTGCGTCCGTATACTTCTGCGAAAGACCTCCTATGCGAACCACCAACACCATTCGTTCGGCGTCAGGCCGTCCAGTCCGCCGCACCGCTGCCACCCTTCGAGGCTTCACCTTGGTGGAACTGCTGGTGGTGATTGGCATCATTGGACTGCTCGTTGGTCTGCTCCTTCCCGCGCTCGGCAAGGTGATTCAGCGCTCCAAGTCAACGGCCACCATGGGAACGGCGCAGGAATTTGCCAAGGCCTGCGACGCGTACTTCCAAGAGTTTGGCGAGTATCCAGCGGCGGTTCCAGATGAAGCCCTGTACGCCGGACTGAATGGCGACAGTGACCTGCCGCAAATCACCGCGGCTGAGAATGCGCTGCTTGCCCTCATGGGTGGCTACCGCATTTCTACAGATTCTGACTACAACACCTTCGGCGGCACAGAACTCACCTTCAGCGGCGTCACTCCGCCGTTCAAGATTCGGATTGATGCCAACAAGATGGGTGAAGGTCCGTTCAAGAATGGCAAGAAGTATGACGCCTTCTACTCGCCCAAGGGTCGTGAGTTCAGTAAGGCTGCCGGGCAGCTCGGCGCGGGCGGTCAACCAGAGGCGTCGGGCGCTGGTCTGGTGCCAGACTTGGTTGACGCATGGGGCGCACCGATGATCTTCATCAAGCAACAGCGCGGCATTGGCCCACTGGTCAAGAACGGCAACAACCCCGGACAGTTTGAACGCTCTGGCATGCTGGCCTACACCGGCACCACTCAGCTTGGTGACACGAGCACTGATCAGACCGATTCCTTGAAGGGCAGCGTGCTCAACACCACTTCGGCAGGAAGTGAATCGGGCGCAGGCGCGCGCGACCTGACCATGGGGCAACTCATTCGCCATGCGGGAATCAATGCGCAGTCCTCATCGGGATCCGCCACGGTCGCTGACAAGGACAAGGTTCGTTCCGGTACGGCTCGCGGTAAGTACTTCATCATCAGCGCTGGAAGCGACGGCATCTTCTTCTCGCGTGCGCAGGCCACCAACTCGACCGGTGCGGCGATGACGGACATTGTGAGTACCAGCATGAACCCCGCTGGACCGCAGGTGATTGAGCGCTACGACGACGTGGTCGTTGCCGGCGGAAGCTGATGGCAGCGCGTTGAAAGTTCTTACTTCCCTGACGGCTTACCGTCGCCCTTGCGGGCCGGGTCGTCGGGCGTCTTATCAAAGTTGAAGGGTCGACCATCCGGGCGCTTGCCGGGCGTTTCGCCGCCGGGAAGCATCGGATCCGGCTGCATGGGATCGGTCATGCCGTCCTTGCCTGCTTTGCCTGACTTGCCGTCCTTCCCGTCCTTGCGATCCTCTTTGCGCTGCTCGGCTTCGGTCTTGATGGCGTCGTAACTGGTCTTGAATGCAGCCTGCTGCTCCGGGGTGAGGAGTGTCCAGATCTTCTGCTGCAACACTTCCACCTTGGGCGCCGAGTCTTTGAGTTTTTGCATCTCCTGCATCACCGCCGGATCAGGCTTCTTCTTGGCGCCGTCTGCGGATTGGTTTCGCTCCTTGGCCTGTTGTTCGAAGGCCTTGATCTTGTCGCCATTTGCTTCGCGGAACGCTTTCATCTGCGTTTCAAAGTCGCTGCGCAGCGCGCGCACTTGCTCCTGAACTTCGGGCGACAGCGTCGGCATCACCTGTTCAAATGCGCGGCGCCAAAGTTCCATGTTGCGCCGCTCGGCGGCCATGCCAACAAACGGGCGCTCTTTATTGTTGTTGCCCTTGGGAACACCCTTCTCTCCGAATCCCTGCTGACCGGTGCCGGCATCCTTGGCAACGGGCGGACCGCTCAGTGGTGATGCCGGATCGGCGGCAGGCGGCGCGGCAGGTGGCGCAGCGGGGGGTGCGGGCGGCGCAGGCGGCGCGGGCAGTGCCGCGATGACGGATGCGGCCAGGAAAGTGGTACTAGCGATGAAGGCCGCGATGACTGTCGTTCGTGATGCGTTCATGGGCGATGGGTCCTGTGAAAGGCGGGCGCGTACTTGCACCGCTGGGTGTGAAACGCGCGCCGTTGCCGGCTCATTGCAGATTTCGGCGAATGATGTTGGTGCCCGGCAGCAATTCCATGCAGAACCCCGCCCAATAGCCTGTCCGGGATACGATTGTCGGACTATGGCACTTACGTCGAAGCATCTCCATGACGCCCTCCGCACGGTCCAGGACCCCGACCTTGGCAAGGACCTTGTCACCCTGGGCATGGTCAAGGATGTGCTGCAAACGGGGAATGATGTCAAGCTCATCATTGAGCTCACCACCCCCGCGTGCCCCATGAAGGACAAGATCCGCGGCGATATCGACGAGGCAGTCCGCGCAAAATCCATTGAAACTGGCGAGCCGCTCGGCAAGCTGGAGATTGAGTTCACCGCCGATGTTCGCAAGGCGAATGACCGAACCCGAGAGGGCGGCAATCCCCTTCCGCTGGTGAAGCACATTATTGCGGTGGGCGCTGGCAAGGGCGGCGTTGGCAAGAGCACCGTGAGTGCGAATCTCGCCGTTGGGCTTGCACGATTTGGCGCCAAGGTTGGCTTGCTTGACGGCGACATCTACGGCCCGAGCGTTCCAACCATGCTTGGCCTGGAAGATGTTCCAACTGCAGCGCGCGGCAACATGCTGATGCCCTTTGAGGTGCATGGCATCAAGACCATGACGCTCGGCAAATTGGTGGACGCTGACAAGGCGCTCATCTGGCGTGGACCGATGGCGCACGGCGCATTCAAACAGTTGGCGCTGCAGACTGAATGGGGCGCGCTCGATTACTTAATCATTGACCTTCCGCCGGGAACTGGCGATGTGCCGTTGACCATGAGCCAGCTGTTGCCGCTCACCGGCGCGGTGGTGGTGTGCACGCCGCAGCGCGTGGCGCAAGATGACGCCCGACGCGCGGTGCGGATGTTCCAGCAGCTGGGAATTCCCATGTTGGGCGTGGTGGAGAACATGAGTTACTTCGTCGGCGATGACGGCAAGGAGTACGACATCTTTGGCCGCGGCGGCGCAGAAGTCATGGCGCAGACCATGGGACTGCCCTACCTCGGCGGCATGCCAATCCACATGAAACTGCGCGCCAATTGCGATGCCGGCAACCCGCTTGCTAACTGGGATACCCCAGCGCTTGGACGCGATATTGATGCATTGTGCCAGCGTCTGGCGTCACAAATCAGCATTCAATCGCACGGCGGACTGATTCAACCGACGCTCAGCGTGCGCTGACACCGTGTCCGGAAACGGACTCAGTCGGTCCAAGCAGTGAAGAGCTCGGTGCTGAAGTAGCGCTCCATGCGGTCGCACAGAATGGTGACGACACGCACGTCTTCGGGCAGCAGTGCCGCAGCTTGAATCGCAGCCGCTACATTCAATCCGCTACTTGGACCAACTGGAAATCCTTGGCGAATCAAGGCGCGCGCGGTGTCCATAGCGACATCATCGGAGACCTCTAGTTCGCAGAGGTCCAGAATATCTTTCGGCTGATAGATCCGGCTCATACCATCAAGCACACCAGGAATGCGCGCAGAGAATGAGCACTGTTCGGCGGAACCAAAGCACTCCCCGGACATGACATGCGTGCCTGACGCGATCGGACGAACTGCAAATGGCTTGACTCGGAATCCGCGCTCTCGCAGACCGTGACACATACCAACCATCGTGCCGCCAGTACCGATACCAGAGGTGAATGCAATCGTCCGGGATGCTGCAACGTCTTGCGCGAGCGAGTGTGCAATCTCCGCAGCTGTTCCCAAGCGATGCGCCTCGGCATTGTCAGGATTCTCAAACTGTCGCGGCAGGAAGACCTTCGTCGAGGCAGCCAATGCGGAACAGGCGTGCGCCGCCCCCTGCATCCCATCGGCTTTGGCAGTAAATCGCACCTCACCGCCAAAGCCTTGAATCATCAGCACGCGCTCGCGACTCACACCCTCTGGCATGATGGCAATGAACTTCAAACCCAAGCGCGCGCACACCATGGCCATAGCGATACTTGTAGACCCGCTGCTCACTTCTGCAACCAAGTCACCACGCGATACCACGCCCTCGGCCAATGCCTTATTCAGGATGTACGCCGCAATGCGGTCCTTCGTGCTGCCAGACGGATTCATGAACTCGCACTTACACCACACGGTTGGGCCATCGGCTTCAAGGCGGATCGGCACAAGCGGTGTAGACGCCAACTCAAAGCCCGCGACAAGCATGTGAGGCTCCTGAAATTTCAACGAAACTCCTTGCGCAACTTCCGGAGCGCCTCACCGAAGGCATCCAGGTGCTGCTTCTCATGTGCAGCGCTCACTTGGCAGCGCAAGCGCGCGTGACCTTCAGGGACCACCGGAAATCCAAAGCCGATCACGAACACGCCAAGCTCCAAGAGACGCTTGCTCATGGCAATGGCCTTCGCAGTGTCGTGCACGATGATCGGGCAGATGGCCGTTGGACTCTCCAAGACTTGGAAGCCTGCTTCGCGGATCATGGTGCGCGCGTAAGCAACATTGTCGCGCAACTTCTGCACACGCTGCGGCTCGCGCATCAGAACTTCAATGGCCTTCTGCGCGCTGCATGCCACTGTTGCTGGCAAAGCGTTGGAGAAGAGCGTGGGTCGACCGCGCTGAATCAACAGGTCGATCGCCTTGCGTGAACCCACCACGTAGCCGCCCGCCGCGCCGCCGAGCGACTTTCCAAGCGTTCCCGTGAAGTAGTCCACCTTGGTGGCGTCCATACCCCAATGCTCGTGCGTTCCGCGACCGGTCAAGCCCATCACGCCGGTGCCGTGACTGTCGTCAACCACAAGTAGCGCGCCAAATTCGTCACATATCGCGCGCAAACCAGGGAGGTCACCGATATCGCCTTCCATACTGAAGACGCCGTCCGTCACCACCCAGATCGCGCCAGTCACTTGGACGTTGGCACGCGCAGCCTCGAGCTTGGTACGCAGGTCACCCAAGTCCGCATGCTTGAAGACGCCCTTGTGGAGACCCTTCTTGATGACGCCAGCCAAGCGCACGCCATCGATGATCGATGCATGGTTCAGTTCATCGCTGATGATCAGGTCACCCGGTTCGCACAGCGTTGGAAAGATTGCCTCGTTAGCGTTCCAGCAACTTGTGAAGGTGTACGCGGCCTCGCATCCGTAGAACTCTGCGATCTTCGCCTCAAGTGTTTCGTGACACTCAAACGTGCCGCAGATGAATCGGACGCTCGCGGTGCCTGCACCGTAGCGGCGCAGCCCTTCGATGCCCGCCTCAACTACCTCGGGGTGATTGGCAAGACCCATGTAGTTGTTCGAGCAGAAGCACGCCACTTCGCCATAGCCACGGAGTTTCACCGTCGCGCCCATCGGCCCCTCAATCGTTTGCAGGTGTTTCAACTGCCCCGCATCCTTGAGCGAGGCGAGAATCTTCTGCGTGCGGCCCTCAAACGGGCGGTCGGCGATGGTGGTCATTCCGGAGAGTTTACCTCCTCGGCACGTCACCCATGCCCGTAGCGGGCGCGGATCTTCGGCATCAAGTATTTCTCAAATGCACTTTCGAACGTGTACGTGGGCTTCCAACCCCAGTCACGGCGCGCGGCAGAATCGTTGCATTCCTCGGGCCAACTGTCGACGATCGCTTGGCGACCAAGGTCTGGTTGAAACGAGACCTGCGCACCAGGAAACGCCTGCTTCACCAAGCGCTCAAAGTCGGCAGCGGTTGGGCTGAACGCGGAGACGTTGTAGACGGTCCGCGTGAGTTTCTCCTTCGGCGCAGCAGCCAAGCGCAGCAGCGCGTCGATCGCCTCGGGCATGGTCATGAACGGAATCCGGGTGTCTGGCCGCACAAAGCAGTCATACGCCTTGCCCTGCGCCACCACATGGATCATCTCTGGACCGTAGTCACTGGTGCCACCAGACGGAACGGTGTCACTGGAAATGATTCCCGGAAATCGGATGGAACGAAAGTCGATCGGCGCTGGGTGGCGATCCTTAGCAAGCTTTCGATAATGCGATTGGTAGTAACGACCAAGTTCCTCACCCGCCAACTTGTTGACGCCGTACATGGTGTGCGCGTGCGTGAATTGATCTTCATTCACTACCGGATGCGCGCGCTTGTCCGCCAGCGTTGGCATTCCGTACGCAGCAATCGAACTTGGGAACATGAACTTGACGCTCTGACCGTGACTGCGCGCCTGCTCTGCAGCAAGCTTGAGTAAGTTGAGTGTGCCGCCCACATTCACATGATGTGCAGTCTCTGGCGCAAACTCACCGCGCGTCGAAAGCAGCGCCGCCAAGTGGAAGATCTCGCCAATTTCAAATTGTGCGTTGATGCGCTCAAGCAATCCGGCATCGCAGATGTCACCCACAAACGCGTCGCGGCAGTGACTGCGCACGCCCGCGTCCAACTCACGAACGTCGATCGCCACAATCTGTCGACCATCGCGCGACAGTGCGTCAATGAGCCCGTGGCCCATCTCGCCACCAGCGCCGGTGACTAGGACGACTTTATCGCGGCGATGGCCAGACGGTGTATGCGTATCTGCACTCATAGGGGCAAGAAGTGTACGACACTGCGTGGCGTCGAGAGCGTTACGCCCGAACGCCAAACCGCTCAATCAACCGCTTGGTGGCACGAATTCCATCGGGCTCCGACATGGTCTTTCCCTCGAATTCGATTCCCACACAGCCTGAATAGCGCGCCGCATCCAAGATGGCAAAGACGCGCGCGTAATCAATAGTGGTTTCGTTGCCTGCGGCGTCAAAGCCATAGCTCTTGGCGCTGACATCACGTGCCCACGGCATCATTTCCGCAATGCCCTTGTAGCGGTCGTACTGCTCCGTCTCGCTGAGTCGGAAATTACCGAAGTCAGGCAGAGTGCCAGCATTTGGGCGCGCGATGCGCTTCATAAGACCAGCCATCCAACTGCCATCAGAACTGGCGTCACCGTGATTCTCAACGATCACCGTCAGTCCAAACTCCTGAGCGCGATCGGCCAGTGTTCCGATGCCATCCGCGCTGCGTTCCAGCTGCTCTTCACGCGTGCCTTCACTGCGCGCGTTGACGCGAATGGCAAAGCATCCAAGCGACTGCGCCGCGTGCAACCAGCGCACATGTCGCTCGATCGCGTCGCGACGCGCGCCGGCGTCAGCGGCGCCCAAGTCACCCTCGCCGTCAATCATGATGAGAACGCTGCGCACGCCTTCGCCGTTACACCGCGTGCGTAACTCGCGCAGATAGGACTCATCAGCGACCTTTCCTGCGAAGAATGTGCTGACGTATTCAACCGCAGCGATTCCATACGTTCTGCGCGCTTGCAACGGAAAGTCCAAGTTGGTGATCTCGCCAGCCTTTAAAGCGCGATGCAACGACCACTCAGCGAGCGATATCTGCCGAACCAGCGGCGCATCCGGAGATGCACCACCCGCGCTGCCCGCGCCGCC
>DBCE01000147.1:3492-4269 GCA_002292895.1 Phycisphaerales bacterium UBA966 | reverse complement strand
TTCCACGGAATGATCTGGCCACACACGCCAACTGGTCGTGGCTCGCGGGTACCTGGCATGGCATATCGAAGTTTGTCGCACCAGCCCGCATGATGAAAGAAGTGTTGAGCAGCGAGCGGAATATCAACATCGCGGCTCTCTTTGATGGGCTTGCCACCATCCATTGATTCCAGAATGGCTAACTCACGGGCGCGTTCTTGAATTCTTCGAGCAATTCGATAGAGGTACTTGGCGCGCTCACTGGCTGGGAGCTTTCCCCATGGCTTCAATGCTTTGCGCGCTGCACTCACCGCTGCATCAACATCCGCCGCATCGCCATCGGCAATGTTCGAAAGGATCGCCTCGGTGGCCGGATTGACCGTAGCGAAGCGCTTCTTGGAATATGGCTCGATGAACTTCCCACCCACATACAGTTGGGTCTGGTCTGGAATCACCACAGGGGTTGTTTCGGGCGCTGGGCTGTATTCCCAGGTAGTTACGGGGCGGTTTCCGGTAGGTGCATCAGCCATGGATTGATCGTACTTTGCCGGCAGCGCCAACCTGTTCCTGGCTGCTGAATGTCGACGCACCACTGGAGCCCCACGTGAGTGAATCGGAGAGTCCCGATCGTGCGAATACGGCCTGGAGAATCCCATGATCATTGCCACACTTGCCTTCCTCGCTTCCGCATTTCAACCCTTTGGTGACACAGTCGCCACAGGCAAATCCGCCCCAGATGCCGCGCCAACAACCACGCGACCAGAGGGTGCACCCGCTCCAGGGGCCACACTGCGTGTG
>DBCE01000147.1:249-3430 GCA_002292895.1 Phycisphaerales bacterium UBA966 | reverse complement strand
GAACTTGGAATGATGATCGAAGCACCACTGCCCGAGGGCTACCCAGCACCAACGCCCCCAGGGATGATTGAACTGAAGACCTATCCAAGCGTTCGTCGCGCTGAGTACAGCGCCAAGGGGTCGAGCAACTTTGGAATGAATGTTGGATTCTGGCCGCTCTTTAACCACATCAAGAGCCGCGAGATTGCCATGACTAGTCCGGTCGAGATGGATTACAAGCCAGCCGGTGAGCGAACCCCACTTGCACCAATGCAAGACGCGGAGGGCTCTTGGACCATGAGCTTCCTGTATCGCAAGGCTGACCTTGGCCCAACCGGCGAGGATGGACGAATCAAGGTTGTTGATACTCCTGAGATGACTGTGCTTTCCATTGGAATGCGCGGCGCTTATGGAATGGGCACAGTGAATTCTGGAATGGACGCTCTCTCCAAGTGGCTTGCAGCACAGTCACAATGGGAGGCGATTGGAGATCCGCGCGGTTTGAATTACAACGGTCCACAAGTTTCCATGAAGAACAAGTGGAGCGAAGTGCAGATTGTTGTTCGACGTCAATCAGCTACTGCATCGCCTGCTACAGGTGGGGCATCTAGCGCTCCAAGTGTGGTGACACCTGTAACACCAACAGCACCAGTGGCGCCATCACCCGCGCCCGTCGCACCGGCAACGCCAGTGAATCCACCAGCTACCGCGGCGCAACCCCGCCCATAAGTGGACCGCTCGATCGCTTTGCGTAAATAATCACCGCCACGCCAATGGCAACCATGACTGCAGAAACCAGCATTGGTAGTGTGACCACCCCAATGGTGAACACCCCGCTGTCTGGCTCGCGGAACTGTTCGCTGACATTACGCAAGATGCCGTATGCAATCAGGAATGTGCCCGTTACCACGCCTGCATGTCGTGGCTTCCACCACACAACGACCAGCGCAAGCATGAGCAATGGGCCGTCTGTCAGTGCTTGAATGAAGTTGTTTGGGTACCGCGCTGGAACAAGCGCAGCAATATCTTGAATTGCCTGGGTGTTCCCTGCGTACACCATTGCGTATAGGTGCTTTGCGGCAACGTACGCATCAGGAGTTGGTGCCAATTGCAACGCTTCCTCTGGGTATTTGACGCTCCACCATGGTGGTGCGGCTTGCATGGCGTCCGGCAGGGGCTTGCCCCATAGTTCGCCATTCACCCAATTTGCAAGCCGTCCAAACATCAATCCAGGCGGCGTCATGAATGCCGCCGTGTCAACCAAGCCAAGCGAAGAAATGCCCGCGCGCCGAGCGAACAGGACCGTCACTACCACCACGCCGATGATGCCGCCATGACTTGACATGCCACCACGATGAATCTCTAAGACGCCCCAGAATGGAACGTCGGTCGAAAATTTCCAAAGTAGAAACTGGTCATAGAGAAATACGTGCCCCAATCGACCGCCCAAGACAACCCCTGCGATACACCACGTCATGTAATCGCCAACAAGTTCCGGCTTCAGTTGTGTTCGCCCGGTCTTTGCCAACCATCGCAGTAGTTGCCATGCGGCAACAAACCCCATGGCGTATGAGATGCCGTACCAACGAACACCAATTGTGTCGGTAAACCGAAGCGCAAATGGACCCATCGAATGGACGATGCTCTCAGCAATGATGTGCACGCTGCGGAGTCTACGGAGGCGTACCATCGTGCGGTGCCTACTCCGACGAATGCCAACGGATTACCTGAATTTGCCCGAGCGCCAACCACTGGTGACTTGACGCCGTTCATCGCTGCACTTGTGGGTGGTCGAACACTTGAGCGTGGAGAATCACAGGCTGCATTTGAATCTCTTATGTCTGGTGAGTGCCACCCAGCGGAGATTGGTGCATTACTTGCACTGTTAGCTACGCGGGTGCCCACCGCCGACGAACTCGCCGGTGCCGCCACTGTCATGCGCGCCCATGTTGACCCTGTTGATACTGGTGTTGCAGCAGACGCGCTCTTGGACACCGCCGGTACCGGTGGAACCACAAAGCTGTTCAATGTCTCCACTGCCGCGGCCATCATTGCGGCTGCAGCAGGTGCGAAGGTCGCGAAGCATGGCAACCGAAGCCGAACCGGTCGCGGCAGTGCTGAGGTGCTCATGGAGTTGGGAGTCCATGTTGATGCGGGACGCGAAACCCAGCGTCGGTGCATGGATGAAGCTGGTATTTGCTTCTGCTTTGCCATTCACCATCACCCCGCCACGCGCCATGTCATGCCTGTGCGAAAGGCTCTTGGCATTCCAACCATCTTCAATCTGCTTGGACCCCTGACTAATCCTGCTGGTGCCAAGCGGCAGATTGTTGGTGTGTATGCGCCACAATTTGTCAGACCGGTGGCCGATGCGTTGGCGATGCTTGGCGCTGTGCGCGCAGTGGTGGTCCATGGAACTGATGGTCTTGATGAATGCTCCATCACCTCGCCAACCATGATTGCTGATGTGCAGAACGGTGTTGTGACCGAACGACTGTTGAGCACTAGCGAACTTGGATTTCCAGTTGCATCACACGCCGACCTTGCTGCTGGTGATCTTGCGGGTGCAGCGCAATTGTTGACTGCAATTCTCACTGGCAGCGAACGTGGTCCGCGACGTCATATGGCGGTCGCCAATGCTGGTCTTGCCATTATGGCTGCTGGGCTTGCCGCGAATGTGTCTGTTGGCATTCAACTTGCCGAAGCAGCAATTGACTCTGGTGGCGCTGCGCAGACCTTGGAGCGACTGCGGACTGCTTCACGTCACTGAACAGTCTGGTTGCTGATTTCTCTGAAATCACGCCTGAAATTCAGCCCTCATTTCCGTGGTGTGGCAATACGTCCGTAGCGTCCAGCGATGGATGTCAGGGGTGACGAACCAGCGCTACAAGAACGGTGGCCGCTCGCCTTTCGTTGTGCTATCGCCATGGCGGGTGGTGCCGCGATCGTGTGGAACACGCGGAGGATTGTCGATCAGCTTCCAGATGAGCCAACCATTGTTGACGTTTCGTCATGGAGCTACGCAACCGCCACCATCACGCTTGCGGTTGTTGTTGCGTGCACGGCGTCTGTTATGGCGCTACTTGTCAAACAGCGTTGGTTGCGAGACACACTGACCATCCTTGCGGTGGCCGCTGTTGGATGCGCACTTGCAACAATGTCCTCTGTTCAGACATCTCCGTTTGATTCAATGCGTGAGCGA
>DBCE01000147.1:0-171 GCA_002292895.1 Phycisphaerales bacterium UBA966 | reverse complement strand
AAAGTACGCCATCCGGGCGGCAGCGCAATCGTTCGTCTTGCGCGTCAATTCAGTGGTTGGCGTCGATATTCCAGGGGAAATCGACTGCGAAATCTTGGTTCGTGTTTCAGGGCTTGCGCCCCTCCCAGCGCGTGGCATGCGCGTCTGTGTGCGTGGTTGGTACGAACCACC
>DBCE01000050.1 GCA_002292895.1 Phycisphaerales bacterium UBA966 | reverse complement strand
GTAGCACGATCCATTTCCACGCCCATCCGCGCGGCGGTGGCCGTTGCACGCCAAGTAGCCAGCGGCGACCTTCGTGCTGAGATGGGCACTACCTCTGCGGACGAAACCGGAGCGCTGCTCGACGCCATTCACACCATGACCACCGACCTGCGTGCACTCATTGGTCGCATTCAGATGTCGACTGCCACGCTTGATGCCACGGCCACGGTGATGCAATCCACCGGTGCAGAACAGAAGCAGGTGATCGAGGATCACGGAGCCGCGACCGCCGAAGCATGCGCTGCGGTTCATCAGATCTCCACCACCAGCCAGGAATTGTTGCGCACCATGAACGAGGTCAACGAAATGGCCTCGAACACGGGTCATCGTGCCGAAGAGGGTCGCGCCAACCTTGCAGGCATGGATTCCACCATGCAGCAATTGGCGAAGAGCACCGCGTTGTTTGGTGACAAGTTGACCAAGATCCGCGAGAGTGCGGACCGAATCAACCTGGTCATCGTCACCATGGCCAAGGTTGCCAACCAGACCAATCTCCTGTCCATCAACGCTGCCATTGAAGCTGAGAAGGCCGGCGAACACGGGCTGGGATTCCTTGTCGTCGCGCGCGAGATCGCCTACCTCGCCACACAGACCGCGGTGGCATCGCTCGACATCGAACGCATGGTGCGAGAGATGGAAGGCAGCGTCAAGGCTGGCGTCAAAGAGATGGGCACCTTCTCTACGCAAGTCCAAGGCGGCGTTGAAGAGATCCGCGATATCTCCCGCAAGCTTGGTGAAATCATCTCTGCGGTACAAGGAATCACTGGTCGATTTGAGCAGGTGACCGTTGGCATGCGAGCCCAGTCACTGGGCGCGGATCAGATCCGTGACGCCATGGGCCGACTTGCCGACGGCACCGCGCGAACCGCCTCTGCCTTGGGCGATTTCAATAGCGCCACCAAGCACCTTCGTGATGCCGTGGATGGCCTCGACAACGAAGTGTCGCGCTTCACTACGTAAACCCCAGACTCACATAAAGACCAGATTTAGTCAGGCGCGATGCGGGTCATGATCCGCGCTGCACCCATGTCACCCCACACGTTGACGGTGGTGCGACACATATCAAGCAACCGGTCAACGCCGATCACGATGCCCATGGCGCCTACTGGCAATTTCTCGCTACCAAGCGAGGCATTGACGGCAGTGATCACAATGACCATCGTCACCAAACCAGCGCTGGGGATGCCCGCAGCACCCACTGCCGCCAGAGTTGCGGTCGCCACCACCACGGCAAGTTCGCCGAAGGAAAGCTGCACGCCGTACAACTGGAACAAGAACACCACGGCCACCGCCTCATAAAGCGCAGTTCCGTCCATATTGAGTGTGGCACCAAGCGGCGCGCAGAAACGCGTGGCTCGCTGCGAACAGCCACCGTCAGTCTCGCACACTCGAATAGTCACCGGCAGCGTGGCGCTTGAACTGGCCGTTGCGAACGCCGTTGCCAGCGCTTCGCGCATCGCCCACATGAATTTGAAGGGATTGCCGCCGCCGAGTAGCACCTGGAAAATCGGCAGAATGATGAACATGTGAATGATCAATCCACCGATCACCACCGACATGTACAAGCCCAACGGACCGAGCAATTCTGCCAGACCAACCTTGCCGACACTAGCGCTCACCAAGAGGAATGCGCCGATTGGAATGATCCACAGTACCCACCCCACCGCGCGCAGCAACGCTTCATTTAATCCATTCAATACCCGAGCGGCAGAATTGCCAGCGTCGCCGCTCAGCGCCAGCGCTACACCCAGGACGATCGCAAAGATGATCATCCCCAGCGGCTGCCCCTCAGCCATGGACGCGAAGGGGTTCGCGGGAATCAACTGCCGCGCAATCTGTAGCCAGGCAGCGCCGAGGCCCTGCTCACCGGCTGCCGACGCCTGCATCAATTTGGGAGCAGCCTCAAATCGCTCGATGCCACTGGTCGTGAGCGCCGCCACATCGTCCGGCGCAAGGCCAAGCCCTGGACCCACCAACGTCACCAGCGTGGCACCCAGCGTGGCGGCTACCAACATGGTTGCCAAGAAATAAGCGCTGGTGCTCAGGCCCAACTTACCGAGTCGAGAAGGATCGCCAAGCGAGGTGATTCCGGCGACAACGCTGGTAAAAATCAACGGCAACACCAACATCATCAGCGGGCGCACCAAGATCAGATCGCCAGCAACTGAGAACCCAGACACGGTGGCAGTGGCGCCAGCGCGGTGCAGCAATTCACCTACAATCATTCCGCCAATCAGCGCGCCGATCGATCCGGTGGCAACCCAGCGTTCCTTGCCTCCCAGCGTGCCGGCCATCAGTGCACGCCCTGCTCTGCGAGCCAACGTTCACAATCAAGGGCCGCTTGGCAACCCATGCCCGCAGCGCTGACTGCTTGTCGGTACTGTTGGTCCGCTACATCGCCCGCGGCAAATATGCCTGGAATATTGGTGGTACTGGAACGCGTGTGCAGCGCCACGTAACCCTTGGCGTCAAGTTCAACACCCGAGCCCTGCAGGAACTTGGTCGCTGGCGAATGGCCAATGGCGATGAACAGTCCGCGGACATCAAGACTGCGCAATGCGCCAGTCTTGAGATTTTTCACGCGCACCGACTCAAGCCGCTCGTCGCCAATGACATCATCCACTGCGCTGTCCCACACCATCTCAACCTTCGGATTGGACAGCACACGGTCTTGCATGGACTTGCTAGCGCGCAACGTGTCGCGACGATGGATCACATAGACCTTGCTGGCAAACTTGGTCAGGTAGCTCGCCTCTTCCATCGCGGTATCACCACCACCAACCACTGCAAGCGGTTGGTTGCGGTACACGGGAAGTGCACCATCACATACCGCGCATGCACTGACGCCGCCGCCATTCATGGCGAGGCGAATCTCGTTGGCCAAGCCCATCCAGTTGGCGGTTGCGCCGGTGGAAATAATCACACTGCTCGCCAGCACCGTCTTGCCGTCCGAATCAACCATTCGAAATGGCCGCTTGGAAAAATCACATTGATCAATATTGGCGTCGACCACTCGAGTGCCAAATCGCTCCGCCTGCTCACGGAACTTGGCCATCATGTCCGGCCCCGTGACACCGTGCGGGAAACCCGGGTAATTCTCGACTTCCGTAGTCAGCATCAACTGCCCACCTGGAAGCACCGGCGCCGGATTTGTTGCCGGCACGCCCACATACACCACTGGGTCAAGGTTGGCGCGGGCCGCGTAGATAGCCGCGGTCCAACCCGCGGGACCGGATCCAATGATCAACACCTTCTCAGTCGATTGTTCAGACATGTGCTTCCTGTCCGCGAGCATCGCTCGCAGTCACTTACCACCAGCGGAACGGCTCAACGCTCGAAGCGCAGGCCAAGCTACAAAGTCGCCAGTCAATCCATCGTTGGTTGACTTCTGCGCGCCGCCATCTTCCTTATCCGCGCCGCGTGCGTACAACACGCCGCCAGAAATCTCTAAGCGACCATAGTCGCTCTCAATGGCGCGCGGCGTCGCAAGGTTTTCGTACTGCCAACGACCCGCGGCGGGATCCCACGGATCAAAGTCAAAGCGCTTCATGGTGAACTGTGTGTACGTGCGATCGATACCGCCCGGCCACGTACCGCTGTCGCGATAGGACGCCACCACTCCAAACGCCAACACGGTTCCATTGAACTCAGCGTTGAGGCGCTGCCGCAATGCGAAGAGGCGCTGAATGTCATTGGCCATTGCCAGCACCATCGCGTAGCGCATCTTGTTGGTGCGACTGATCACCGTGGGGTTGTCGAGCAGCCCGTCGTAGTAACGAACGCGCCAGCGGCGCCACCAATCGTCATAAATGCTGGTCAATCGCGCGCGCGTGGAATCAAGCGAGCCGTGAATATCTGAAATTTCAGCCCAGCGCTTGGCTGCACCAAAGCGCGCCAGTGGTTCCTTGCTCGCCTGCAAATTACCCATGGTTGCCGCAAATTTGCTGGTATCCGGCTGCCCCTGTGCATCAAAGAGCTGCATGATGAGCGCCTCGGCAAGCACTCGGTCCCCTTCGGGCATTTCAATGCGCCGCAGGCGCTCGCCGTCGGTGGGATGGATGAACGCGTATCCGGACAACGCAAACTTCTTCACCACTGCAGCGGGGACATCAGCAAGGAATGTCTGCAGCACATCACGCTGCACGGATGCCATGTCGCACATTGCTTCCATGGCAAAGACCTTCTCCGCGAGCAGGTGCTGGTCGGCAACTTTACGGAGAAACTTCAACGCTGCAATGCCCAGGTCAAAGGCCTCTTGGAATTTCTTCTCTTCGCCCAGCCGGTACATCTCCACTGCGACGAAGGTATTGATGACTGCCAACGGCTTCAGATATGCCACATCCGACTCGTACACCGCCAGTCCGTCGCCGATTCCGATGAATGCGCCCTTCTCCACGTAGACCGGAGGGACACTCGACCGACCATAGGGCAGGCAAAATGCCACCGCGGGCTGCGCATCCAACAGCGCCTTTGCCATCGGTCCGTTGGCAGCGGCCCACTCCTTCGCCTTCGACCAGTCCGCCATTCCCGGCCAGACGGCCAGAAGGTTGAAGGTCGGCCCCACCTTCATGGGCGGCGCGCTCATCGCTACGTACGCGTCAAGAACCCCCTTCCAGCACTTGCTCTTCTCTTGGATCACCTTGGCAGGCGCATTCAAGGCATCGACCGCCTTGGCGTCATCGGCGCGGGCGATCGCTCCGGGCAGATAAGCCATGGCAATGGTGGCAACGGTAGCGAGGGTCGTGGCGCGTGCAAGACGCATGCGGGTGGTCTCCAAATTAGGCGGCATTCCCGGCTCAGGATTTCCGATCCAGGTCGGGCGGCGAAGGGTAGCAGAAACTGCGCTAGACTCGCTCGGTTCTCCCCCGCACCCCACGCTCACCAAGCACTTCCAGCCATGACCGAAGTACCAGCTCCCTGCAATGTTCTCCTCCTTGGTAACGGCGGTCGTGAACACGCGATCGCATGGAAGTTGCGACAGTCCCCACGACTCGGAACCCTGTGGGTGCAGGCCGACGCGAACGCGGGATTGGCGGCGCTTGGTCGCCGTTGTGATGCGCCGCTGTCGCCACGCGAACGTTTCTTTCTGAAGAGTTGGCTCGACAAGAACGACATTCACCTGGTGATCGTCGGTCCGGAAGGTCCGTTGGCAGAGGGCATCGTTGATGAGCTTGCTGCTCCAGGGCGCCGCATCTTTGGTCCAACGCGCGATGGTGCGCGTCTGGAATTCGACAAGTCATATGCCAAGACCGTCATGCGTTTGGCAAGTGTGCCCACCGCCGACGGACGTAGCTTTTCTAACTATGAACAAGCAAGAACCTACGTTGAAGCGCGCGATACGCCGCTGGTCATAAAGGCCTCCGGACTCTGCGCCGGTAAGGGTGTGGTTGTCTGCGATGACCGTGAAGAAGCGCTCGCAGCACTTGCCCGCATCATGGGTAAGCGTGAGTTTGGCGATGCTGGGTCAACGGTCGTCATTGAAGAGCGTCTCTCCGGTCAAGAACTCAGCGTGCTTGCACTGGTTGATGGCAAGACCATCACAGTGCTTGACCCATGCCAAGACCACAAGCAGGTAGGCGAAGGAGATGTTGGTCCGAACACCGGTGGAATGGGCTCCTATTGCCCGACTCCGCTCTCGACCGATTCCGTCATGGAGGAAGTCAGCCGCGATGTGCTCGTCTCCACCGTCGACGCACTCCGGCGCGAGGGGATCGAGTTCCGCGGCGTCCTGTACGCAGGCATCATGCTCACTGCCGGCGGGCCGCGGGTTCTGGAGTTCAACACCCGATTTGGGGACCCCGAAACACAACCCCTGATGGCGCGCCTGCAGGGCGACCTGGTGGAAATCCTCTGGCGGACCGCTGGGGGAGAGCTGGACGGCAACGAATTGTCCTTTGACCCCCGATCAGCCTGCTGCGTGGTGGTGTGCAGCGAAGGCTATCCCGGCACGGTTCGAACCGGTCAGGTGGTCGAGGGCTTGGAAACGGCTGCAAATGTGGCTGGTCCAGGCGAGGATGTGATGATCTTTCATGCCGGAACGACCACGGATCCACAAGGAAACATCGTTACCGCCGGCGGGCGAGTCTTTGGGGTCACTGCCCTCGCAGCCGACCTGCGCCGGGCGCAGGAGCTGGCCAACCTCGCGGCGAGCCGAATTCGGTTCCCAGGGGCGTTCTTTCGCCGGGATATTGGGCATCGCGTGCTCACCCAGGCGGCAGCGTCCGCGGCCACCGCTCCGGGGCGAGCCTAAGTTGTTGCCGTCATGACCGATATCGGAATCTGTGGTAATTGCACCCCGGATTGCCTTGATCCGGCATCAGGGCGCGAGTAACTTGCGTAAGGACTTTGAGAATTGGCCATTAGGAGGCGCCTCCTTGGCCGGAATTGTTGTTGTTACATAACGCCCGCGCGAAGGATCGCCGGGCTGGAGAGTTGACCCATGCTGATCCGTCTTGCCGCAACGGCGTGCGCCGCTGGCATCGTGACTGTGCTCCTCGCCGCTGCTCCAATCATCCCGGAGAAGCAGTTGGCTACCGCACCGCTGTCCGCCAAAGTTGACGACGCGATCACGCAGCCAGCAACCGGCGGACTGGCCCCCCGCGCAGTCCGCCCAAAGCAACGCTCAGCGGACATCGTCCTCCCCGAGGACCCAATCTCTGGTCGCCCGCAATGGAACGGCAAACTTGGCGTCAAGTTCCGCGATGCACTCAAGGTTCGCGCTGACAGAATTTCCAGCACCACTGTTCGCGGCGCCGATGGCACGCCCATTCCGGAAGTCACTGAAATTCTGGCAGGATTTGGCGGCACCGTGCGGCAAGCACTGCGCCGCACGCCGGAAGAACTCCGCGCCCTTGAAATGCGCGCCGAGCGCATCAGCAAGATGGCCCAGGCTGACTTGGCGGGCATTGTTTACGTAGACGTACAGCCAGAAAAACTCGTTGATACTGCGCGCGCGCTCAACGATCTTGACATCGTTGAATGGGTCGAGATTGAACGCATCATGATGCCCGATGGTGGTGGCACAAACCAGGCAGAACAAGACGGTTGCGGAGCCAACGGCCCCGGCGACGGCACTGGTATCACCAACTGCTACACCACTTCCCCGGACAGCCGCTGCTCAACGCTGGGTGGCGGACAGGGTTGCAACGACGTGAACGCATGCACCGCACCCGACGGCTCGCTGCCAGCGTGCCGTTACGGATGCAACAACACCAACTGCTGCGAAACCGTCGCGGCACTGATCCCAGGCTGCAATGATGGTGAAGGCAACCAAGGCTGGGATGCCGTCTGCGCTACCTACGCCAACATCCTGTGCACCAGCACGGTCTATGACGCCAGCCCGGCAATTCAGGGCGGCGGAGGCTCCGCAGTCTCCATTCCAAGCACGTACAAGTACGACCCCTGCTTCGCCATGCGCGGACCGGTGGATCCGGCAGCAGGCCCAGACGTGTTGGTGTACGGAATCGTGGAGACGCCAGTCGGAGCGCTCACCGTGACGAGCCAGCTGCTGACCTACACAACCGATCCCACCACCGGCGCATTCGTATCCGGCTCATTGGTTCCGGTGGTCTATCCAACCAACTCACCAAGCAATGAAGGGGAGCCCATCACCGATGTCCCGCAACAGGCACTCCCCGACCCGAGCCTCGAAGGTGCTTACTTGGCATTCTCAACTGGCTGCTTCGTGGAGCACACGTTCGGCGGCTGCAACCAAGTGAGTTGCTGCGTTTACGTGTGCCGCTCCGATCCGTCCTGCTGCGTCATTGAGTGGGACCTGAATTGCGTTGCCGTTGCACAGAATGCACCGGATGGGATCCTCTTCAAGAGCCCTTGCACCAGCCAATCACTTCCCACCGACGTCTTTCCTCCAGGAGGACAGACGCCGCTCCTGACCGCCGGCAACCTTGAGAACTTGGATGGTTCTCCGGGCAACGCGCGTGGCTACCAGACGTATACCGTTGGCCGTGCCGTTCTTGGACCATTCGACCGACTTCCAACCACACTGCCGCCTGCCCTGACCTACCCGCTCAAGGCTCCAACGGAAAACGCTGCAACATTCCCCGGAGATGCGGAACGACGAGACACGTCATCCAACCTCGGAACGCTCGCGGCCATCAATTCTGGCTATCGCGGAGGCGGTCTTGATCTGCAGGGATACGAGGTGCTCCTGGCGCAACTCAATATCAATCCAGCGCAGCAGGGTCGCGGTCAAGGCGTTGAAGTGGCTGTCATCGAGCACTCTGCGTACGTCAACCACGAAGACCTGATCAACGTTGTTGTTCCTGAGCCAAACCAGACGCAGGTGTTGGTGGTCTCTCCGCCGCTTGACCCCAATCACGGTACTGCCGTCTTGGGAGTCATTGGCGCTGAGCGAAACAACATCGGCGTGACCGGCATTGCCGATGGCGCCGACCTCAGTTTCTACCCAATCGTTAGCCGTGAGGAAGGCGCACGTCTAGAGAATGCCTACACCAACGCCCTGATTGCCCTGCAAGAAGGCGATGTCATCAACATGTCGATCGGCTCTGGCGGTGGCAACACCGTCGTGGCTAGCCCGCTCATGTTCGACCTAGTGACCACCGGAACGAACGCCGGAATCACCACGGTGATTTCTGCCGGCAATGATGCCGTCCCAGTCATCACCTCGCCGGGCGGAGCCGGCGGGGACTCGGGAGCGGTGATCGTTGGTGCTTGCTGGCCCGGATTCCAGGTCGGTCAATTGTCGACCGATGTTTCGGTTCCTGGTCCATTCCCTGGCAACAACTATTGCCGACTGAACTTCTCAAACTTTACTAGCGAAGACAACAACACCGGAGACGTCACCCTTTCTGGCTGGGGCACCGGAGTCACTAGTTGCGGCTACGGCGACCTGTTCAACGGAACCAACAGCTCGGACAACCCGCTGGAAGTGAACCGTCTTCGCAGTTACACCTCAGTGTTCAACGGAACCAGTTCTGCAGCACCAATCATCGCTGGATGGTGCGCTCGACTGCAGAGTTTCTCCATCGCATGGTTCGGTGCTCCGCTGCCCCCACAGGTACTCCGCGCAGCGATCAGTACGGACACGAATGTCTTCCAACAGTGCGGCATTGACTACGACTCGCCGCAGATGCCCGGTTATCCAGAAGATGGCGACCCGAGTGTTGGCGATATTGATATCCAGATAAACGGAGCGATCGTTGCTCCGATCGGTGGATTCCCGCGCGCAACCAACACGGTCTCATGGATTGTCTCAAACACCTTCGGCGGAACGCCGGTGTCGTACGACATCATCTGCGGCACCTACGAGGGCGGATCCAATTTCTCCCTGCGTCAACTTGACGGCAATGCATTGCGCATCGGTGCACTGCGGCGCCGAGCGGGCAGCCGCGGTAACGGCTTTGGGCCCGACCTCTTCTACCCACTCGGTGGCGGAACCACGGATCTGCAGTTGCAAGTTTCGTCGTTGGGATCGACCGAGAACGTCACGTCCATCGGACTGGCAACCAGCTCCAGCGTGTCGTGGAACTTGCCCGTCTTGGAGGTGGTCTACTTCTATAACCATCGCTTGAACCGATGGATGGCATCTGGATCTTCATCGCTCTCACCAGTGGGTGGAGGCGGCGCCTTTACCATTCCTGGCAACATCGATGACTATATTCTGGCCAACGCCACGGGCGGCTCGACGGCGTACGCACGCGTCTACACCTGCGGACTGACCAGCTCGGGATACAGCGTCCTGCATGACCTACTCGGGTTTGCCATTGCGGTTGACATCTTTAACCCCGGCGGCGGCGTTGCCCCGTAAAAATCCAAGGGCGAACTGAAGGATTTACAGCCCCCGACCAAAATGGTCGGGGGCTTTCCTTTCAGGATTACGTGCCGGAAGTGCCGACCGCGCATACATTTATTCCCGTGCCCGCATCCCGCCCCGAAGTACCAGTTGGTAACGACCACGCCGCAGAACGGCTGGCCGACGCACACCAGCAGTTCGTGGAGCACTGGGGCCGCATGGCATCATTATGGGGGGTCCCGCGCAGCATGGCCGAAGTACACGCCCTGCTCTTTGTTGAGGGCCGCAGCGTCAATGCTGACGAACTGGTTCTGCGACTGGGAATCAGTCGCGGCAATGCCTCGATGACACTTCGCACCTTGGTGGACTGGGGCATTGTGCAGCGCACCCACAACAAGGCTGATCGCAAGGACTACTACCAGGCTGAGCAAGATGTGCTGACGCTCTTCTCCACCGTTATTCGCGTACGTAAGCAGCGCGAGATCGATCCACTCCTGGCGCTGGTTGGCGAGTGCCGCAAGGCGGCGGCCATGGTTCCCCGCAGTGGAGCGGATCACGAAACCACCACAAGAGCCGGTGAGCTTGATCGCAAACTCAACGACATTGAGTCGTTCGTTTCCTCTGCAAACGCGCTCGCCACTCAGTTTCTCTCCTGCGAAGGCGGCGGAATCGCGGCCCTGTTCGGCGCGTTGGAGCATCGGCGATGACCATTGCCCCTCCGCATGCAACGTCGCGCCAACACCTCCGCGAGGCGCAAACCGCGCGGCTGGAGATCGCATGGACGGTCAGCGCCGAGGCGCTCGACGGACGGCAGTCGTACGCATCGGCTGTCCTGCACTTGGAGTGCTGCTGGGAATACGCGAAGCATCACTCGGAGGCGAATACACGGGTCGAGTGCACGGCGAACATCGATCGTGCCGGAGTCATCACCGCTGTTGGGATACCCGATACCGCGCGAATTTCTGTCGAACGCCACGGGCGATGGACACACATTGCTATCACCACTGACCCGGCGAGACCGTTCCTGACGGCCAGCTTCGAACAAGGGCGCCTGGCGTACTGCACCTCCACGGCCCCAGAGTTGGCGCGCCTGAAGGGGGGCGCCTATGACTCGCCAACCGGGATCCTTGAGCTCTATGACCCGCAGTAACCGCCAGGCGGTGATGGCAACGCCCGAGGCACTCTGCTAGACTTTCAGCCTCACCCTGGACGGGTGGCCGAGTGGCTGAAGGCGCTGGTTTGCTAAACCGGTTTACGGGGTATTACTCCGTAACGCGGGTTCGAATCCCGCCCCGTCCTCTTTCACGTCTGCGGCCCGGCATCACGCTGGGCCGCGACCGTTTCTGCACCACCGAGTTGAGGCGCACTGACCCATGGATCCCTTCCTTCATGATCTCTGGCAGCTGGTCTCGCAACCGGGCGCCTTGCGCGAGAACCTGGCACAGATCGTGGAGACGCTTGGCGCCGGTCTGACCTACGCCATGCTGGGGCTGATCGTGTTTGCCGAAACCGGCTTGGTGGTGACCCCGTTCCTACCGGGCGACAGCCTGCTCTTTGCCACCGGTGCGGTCTGCGCCACCGTCGCCAGCGTGGCACAGCAGAATGGCGCGGCTCCCACGGTGCGGATCGAGGTCATGGCTGCTGTCCTGTTCGTTGCAGCGGTGCTTGGTGATGGCGTCAATTATCACATCGGTCGCGCCATCGGTCCGGTGGCATTCAGCGGCCGATTCCGCTGGCTGCGCCGCGAACACCTTGAACACACACACGCCTTCTTTGAGAAACACGGTGGACGCGCGGTGGTGCTGGCTCGGTTCGTACCGATTGTGCGGACGTTCGCGCCGTTCGTGGCGGGCATTGGCGCCATGACCTATATGAAGTTCCTCTTCTACAACGTGCTCGGTGCGGCTTTGTGGGTGGGGCTGCTCCTTGGCGCTGGCTACATGCTCGGGGGACTCGAATGGGTGCAGCGCAACTTTGAGAAGGTGGTGATTGGGATCGTCATCGTGAGCGTGTTGCCCATCGTTTGGGAGTGGTGGAAGGCGCGCAGCACGCGCCGCGCGGCTGCAGCCGACCGCTGATCCCGTACACTTTCACCCCCGGCACCCCGCCGGCATAACAGGCACGAATCCCATGAAGATCCACGAATACCAAGCACGACAGTTCCTCGCCGACTTTGGAATTCCCGTCCCACCCGGGCGGATGGTTGAGACCGTGGCGGACGCTGCGGCGGAGGCTCGCGCGCTGTTTGCTGCAGGCGTGGGCATCGTGGTGGTCAAGGCCCAGGTTCATGCAGGTGGGCGCGGCAAGGCTGGGTTCGTGAAAGTCTGCAAGACCGCCGAGGAAGCAGAGACCGCCGCCAAGTTCATGCTGTCGCACCGCATGGTGAGTCCACAGACTCCGGCGGAAGGCCTTGAAGTGAAGCGCATCTTGGTAGCTGCCGGCGTGGATATTGCCAAGGAGTACTACCTGGCAATCGTCATGGACCGCGCGCGGCGCACCAACACCCTGATTGCAAGCGCCGAGGGCGGCGTGGAGATTGAACACATCGCGGAAACTCGCCCCGATGCCATCATCAAGGTGGCGCTGGATCCGCTCACGGGACTGGCTGCATTCCAAGCGCGAGAGACAGCCTTCAATTTGGGCTTCCGCGGCAAGCAGGTGGCACAGGCCGCCGATGCCATGATGAAGCTTGCGGCGCTCTACTTGGCCAAGGATGCAACGCTGGCGGAAATCAATCCGCTGGTGGTGACCCCTGCAAGCGCCGCGCATCCCGATGGGCAAGTGATTGCCATCGATGCCAAGTTCAACTTTGACGACAACGCCGTGTTCCGTCACCCGGATCTGCGCGCGATGTTCGACCCAACAGAGGAGAACGCGTCAGAAATGCGCGCTCGTGAGTTTGAACTGAATTTTGTGGCTCTCGACGGCAACATCGGCTGCCTCGTCAACGGCGCTGGCCTGGCCATGAGCACCATGGACATCATCAAGCTGCACGGCGGCGACCCAGCCAACTTCCTGGACGTTGGCGGCGGCGCCACGGAGGAAGCCATTACCGAAGCATTCCGCATCATCCTCTCCGATGCGGCCGTAAAGGGCGTGTTGGTGAATATCTTCGGCGGCATCATGCAGTGCGACCGCGTTGCACGCGCCATCGTTGCCGCAGCAAAGAATGTTGGCTTCAAGGTGCCGCTGGTGGTGCGTCTGGAGGGAACCAATGTTGCCGAGGCTCGCATGATCTTGGACGCTGCCCGTGCTGAACTTCCCACCATGCAATCGGCGACCGATTTGGCCGATGCCGCGCGCAAAGTCTGCGCCGCGGTTGCCTGACCGACATCCGACTACCCATGCTCGTCCTCTTCGATATCGACGGCACCATGCTCCATTCGCTGAGTGCGGGTGTGCATGCCATGACCTCCACGTTGAGCGATTTGCATGGCATTGTTCCGGACTTTTCGCGGATTGAGATTCACGGCCGACTGGACACCCTGATCTGGCGCGATTTAGCCAAGGTGCACGGCTATCCAACGGACGATGCCTCGCATGCGGTGTTCAAGCGCAGTTACGGCGAACATCTTGAACGTCGCCTCGCTGCCAACAACACAGTGGAGCGTTACCGTGGCGCCAAGGAATTGGTTGACGCAACGCGCGCGGTTGATGGCCTGACCATCGGGCTTCTCACCGGGAACTATGAATTCACCGGCAACCTCAAGGTTCGCCACGCGGGGATCGATCCCGCTCATTTCATCGTGAATGCGTGGGGAGATGATGGCCCGGATCGCCGCAGTTTGGTGCCGGTTGCCATGCGCCGTTACGCAGAGCACCACGGGCGACCAGTGGCGCCCCGGGACGTCATCATCATTGGTGACACGCCGGCAGATGTCGACTGCGCGCACGCGTCCGGCGCGCGCGTGATCGCGGTTGCTACTGGGCACTTTGATATTGATGCGCTCCGTGCAGCGGGTGCAGACTTGGCCGTCCATGACCTGAGTGACACGCAGAAGTTGCTGCACTGGATCACCGCGTCCGCTTAACCCGCGCAGTACGGCACGGTGCGGGCAGCCAAGCTAACTCGGATTCCCAATCGACTTAGTGGCGACCAATACGCTCACTCAACGGCATCAGAATGCGCGGGATAAGACGCTGCTCAACAAGCCGTTCGCCGTGACCTGCCAATGCGGCCAGAATGGTTGGCAAATCATCCAGCGACTTCACCGGCCCAGTGCGCCGAACCGTGAGCATGACGCTCAACGGCTCAAGGCCATCACGACCGGCTGACGGTTCCCCACCGCGCGGAAGCCGCGTCTTGACCTCCAGATAGACGTGCATGTCCGGAGCATCGGAGAGTGCGATAGCCAGAAACGGCTGCGCATCCAAGACGTTGTCTGTGGCGATCTCCGCAAATTCACCCAGCGCCGATCCGCCCAGTAACGCGTCCAAGACCACTTCGTCCCGGTTGCCTTCACACTCAAAGTCAAAGGCGTACACCAGCTCCAGATGATCAACATCCAGTGGGCTGATGGAGAGAAAGTACGGCGCCACTTCAAGCACCGTGCGATGCATCCGGTATGCGTCTTCGAGTGTCTTGGGGTTGACCCATCCGCTCTTCAACGAGGTCTGGCGCATGCCGATCCACAGAAAATCCTGATCGTCTTCGCCGGACTCAAGGGCTACCTCGCCATCGGGATAGCGATGCAAGTTTGAAAGCCGAGGCATCTCTTTACGCAGGCGACCAAAGAGGTCAAGCACTGGCTCGCGCGCGGCGGGCAAGTCCATCTTGAGTGCAAGCTTCTGATTGATGCAGAAGTCGCGGCAGAGTGCGCTGAAGTCTGACATGTGCGGTGCGCTATCTATGCGCGGTCTGTTCGCAATTCATTCGCCATCATGCGCAATCATGCCGACGCGGCCGGAGGTCCGCCAGCGGCTGCCCCCATTCGGTCAGCATGGTGGGAAATTGAGGACGCGATCCGCTCGCGAGCCTGCTGCAGTTTCTGCTCATGCGCACGACGCTGCTTACTGCGCCATGCCAGAATGCGCCAGACCGCAAAGAGAACAATCGGTAGCAGCAGCAGAACCATGCCGCCGGCAAGTACTGGAACCCAAACAGCCAGCAAGGTGACAATCATGGCGAGCACTGTCTCAGCCATTCCGTAGATCGGATTGAGCCAACCAATGGTGAGTACTGAGCTCGACACGCGCCCGGCGATCGAAGCTGCTTCGACACCCGATGCAGTCATCGCACCCACAATGATTCCGAGCGACCACGCAACCGCCGGATGAAGAAGCGGCGTGGCCTGCAGCGCATTTGCAACATCACCGGGGATCATGATGTCCAGCTGGCTGGTCATCAGCACTGCGCCTGCGATCGCCGCAAGCGGTGCAGCAAGCAAATCGAGTGCATGATCCACCCACGGAACCAGGAAGCCAACAATCTCAACAACGGTTGCAGTGCCAAAGAGCACAATCGCTGGGGTAGCGCCAAGCCACTCAAACGAGGGCCCGACCATCAACATGTCGGCGCGGACGGCGATCGATGCAACGAACAGGGGTAAGAACACCCGCAGCCCGCAGGCCGCAGAGAGTCCGAGTCCCGCACACAGTGCCATGAAGATCTGCATGATGGGAGCGCCAGTGACGGCGCTCAACCCGCCTTTGCTTCGAGGTACTTCTCAACACTCTTGACGTCCGCAGCGATTTGCGGAGTCATACGGAGCGTGAAGGTGGCACCCTTTTCAACGAACACAACGCGGGTGCACTCCTCGCGAGCAAGCCAAATGCGACCAGCGCGGGCGGTTCGACGGTTGCCGCTGCGAAGGCGCTCGCGCTTGAGGCGGCTCAACGCTCCCTGAACGCCGGGGTTCATGCGCATGAGACGAAGCAGCGTCTGCTGGCGACGATGCTCGGCTGGAATTGCGGTGATGGTGAACTGGACGGTGGGGGTCGTTGCGGTGTTCGACATAGTGTTCTCCTCGCGCAGGCAGGCTGCGCCGAGCCGGGTAGTGTAGCGGACCCCGCCGATGTCGCAAGCAGGAAAGTCATTCGTGCTTATCGGTACCTCGGAACCGGCGCGCGACTAGGCTTGTGCCATGGCACAGGCAACCATCGGCTGGATCGGAACGGGCGTCATGGGGGTCTCCATGGCAAAGCATCTCATGGCAGCGGGTCACCCGCTCGTCATCCATACGCGCACGCGAGCGCGGGCGGAGCCGCTGCTGGCGGCCGGCGCGCAATGGGCGGAATCGCCATTGGCGGTCGCAGAGCAGGCAGAGATTGTCTGCTCCATGGTTGGCTACCCAGAAGATGTTGAAGTGACCCATCTGGGGCCACAGGGAACGCTGAGCGCGGCAAAAGCCCCAGCTCTCTTAATTGATTTCACCACCAGCAGCCCCGCCCTGGCCCAGCGGATCGCCGAACGCGGCGCGGCGCTGGGAACGCAAGCGATCGACGCACCCGTCTCCGGCGGCGATATCGGCGCCCGGAACGCCACGCTCTCGATCATGTGCGGCGGGACGGAAGCAGCGTTTCAGGCCGCGCGACCGGTTCTGGACCTGGTGGGCAAGACGGTGGTGCTGCAAGGCCCCGCAGGCGCGGGCCAGCACACCAAGATGGTCAACCAATTGCTGATTGCAGGAACCATGCTGGGAATGGCGGAAGCCCTTTCCTACGCCAAGAAGGCCGGTTTGAATCCAGAGACGGTGCTGCAGTCGGTGGGAGGCGGGGCGGCAGCCAGTTGGTCGCTGACGAACCTGGCGCCACGAATTCTAAAATCTGACTTCGCACCCGGTTTTTTCATCGAACACTTCCTGAAGGACCTTCGTATCGCGCTCGATGAAGCGCGTGCTTTGGGCCTCGACCTGCCCTGTGCCACCGCCGCTGAGCGCACCTATCGGGCGCTTGCGGAGGCAGGCTATGCACGCGCTGGCACACAGGCCATTGTTCACGCCTACGGGTGGTGAACGAATATCCTGATCGCCCCAACACTCACTCTGACCGCAACCCAAGAACACTATGACCACCATCACCCAACACGATATCGGCGCCATTGAGCAGAAGGTCAAGGCGGCACATCCGCCCTTCGCACTCCTGAAGCAAGAGTTACAGCAAGTCATTGTCGGGCAGCATGAGCTGCTCGAAGGATTGATCATCGGGCTGCTGTGCAATGGTCACATTCTCATTGAAGGTGTCCCGGGCCTTGCCAAGACCACCGCAGTGGCAACACTTGCAGCTGCCATTCGCACTTCGTTTCATCGAATCCAGTTCACGCCGGACTTGCTGCCTTCGGACTTGATTGGAACCATGGTGTACAGCCCCGCCACGCATGAATTCAGCGTGAAAAAGGGCCCAGTGTTCGCCAACATTGTGCTTGCAGATGAAATCAACCGCGCCCCCGCCAAGGTGCAGAGCGCGCTGCTGGAAGCGATGCAAGAACGACAAGTGACCATCGGCGGCGAGACATTCAAGATGGACGATCCGTTCTTGGTGCTTGCGACGCAAAATCCAATCGAACAGGAAGGCACGTACCCGCTTCCAGAGGCGCAGGTGGATCGCTTCCTGCTGAAGATTGTGATCACCTATCCAACGCGTACGGAGGAGCGACAGATTCTTGACCGCATGTCCCGTACCACTGGAAAGATTTCCGTGAAGCCGGTGATGCAGCCGGAAGAGATTCGCGCGGCGCGCGCGGTCGTTGATGAGATCTTTGTGGATGACAGCATCAAGGACTACATCGTGTCCCTGGTGGTAGCGAGCCGTGACCCCGCTGCATACAAAGTGCCTGTGAAAGACTTGCTGCAATACGGCGCATCGCCGCGCGCAACGCTGGCACTTGCTCAGGCGGCACGCGCCAAGGCATTCTTGGATGGGCGCGGATTTGTTGTTCCACAAGATGTCAAAGATGTGGCGCATGCAGTGCTCCGCCATCGCTTGGGGCTGAGCTATGAAGCCGAAGCGTTGGAAAAGTCCTCTGATGATGTGGTTCGTGCGCTGCTTGAGCATGTCCCCGTTCCCTGATCAGTGCCATGCAGACGTCTGAATTGCTTCGCAAGGTTCGCCGCATCGAAATCCGCACGTCACACCTCGTGAGTGACGTGATGGCTGGCCAATTCCGTTCCGCATTCAAGGGACGCGGAATGGAATTCGAAGAAGTTCGACCGTACCAGTACGGCGACGACGTTCGTTC
>DBCE01000261.1:4919-7607 GCA_002292895.1 Phycisphaerales bacterium UBA966 | reverse complement strand
ATCCATTCGGGCTGCTGCAGCGTGGAGCGCGTTCGCCATGAGGAGGGCGACCAACCGTCAACGGCGAATGTGCGGCGAGTAGCGGGTGCGCTCATGAGGTGTAATTCGTCCGTCCAGTGAGATGTCAATGCGGGCGACAGGAATTGAACCTGCACGGGTTGCCCCACTGGAACCTAAATCCAGCGCGTCTGCCAATTCCGCCACGCCCGCAGCGTGAACCGGCAAGTGTAGAGGGATTGTCGGCTGCAAGGCGAATCAAACCCCCCGACCCGGGCACGTCCTGATTTCCCGCCCGCCCCTAGACTCCGCCTCATGAGCCCGAGCCAGTTCGCCGCCACGAACATCCTGCCGCTTTTGGCGCGCATCGTCCTGTGCTTGGCGTTTCTGCCGCAGGGGTGGAACAACCTGATGCGTGACGTGGAATACACCGCTCATGACGCGCAGCGATTGCGTGAACTTGGCGTCCGCGGCATCACAGACCCCGATCCCAAGAAGTCGGATGTGGCGCTCGGTGCCGTGCGCGGGTTCGAAGCGTTCGAATCACCCGAGTGGCAGAGCCCCGCCGCCCCACCGGCGCCACGACCTGGTGCCAATGGCATGGACGACTCAGCAAGCACCGCAACACCGCTCCCGGGCACCACGCCTGCAGCGGCGACTGCGCCTGCAAGTAACGCCTCACAGGCGCCCCCAAACACTGCATCGAAACCCACCGCGCCCGCACCGGTCATCACTGAACGCCCCAACGCACTCGCGAGCCCGCTTGCTCCGCTCACCCAACGCGGCTTGTACACGTTGGCACTGTTAGTTGACCGCGCGCGCATTCCATTTCCAACCGAGATTGCGTGGGCGGTTGCCGGAATCCAACTGGTCGGCGGAGCGTGCGTCCTTCTTGGATTGTTCAGCCGCGTCTGGGGGCTACTCATGTCCCTGATATTGGCGGCACTGTTTGTCATGACCAGCCTGCCAATCATTAAGTCGCAGGGGGCATTCGCCCTCGGTGCAGAACAACAGAACTTGGTGCTTGCACAAATGGGTCTCTTTGTGCTTGCGCTCGGCGCATTCCTTGTTGGCCCCGGCGCCATGAGCCTCGACCGTGCCATCTTCCGCCGCTCCAAGCGCGGCGGTCCGAAGCGCAAGTCAACATCGGCATGAATCGCGACGCGGAGAAACTCGATGGCTCGGGTCAGGAAACCGCACACCGCGTGGATCGCCGCGTGGAAACCGGTGCGAACACAAGTGTGGAAACCGATACGGAAACCGACTTAGAAACCGGCGTTTCCACCCGCAGCCCGATGGTGGCAATCACTGCATCAACGCTTGTGCATGCAATGATTGCGTTTGCATTGGTGGCCATGGGAGTGACCGCCGCGCGCGCCATGCGTCGTGAAGCCCCACCGATATTGGTTGCTGAATGGACCCCACCGCCACCCATCGGAATTGCTCCATCACCGCCTGAACTACCAATCCCTGGTGGCGCGATCGTCTACGAAGGTCCCGCGGCTCGCGGCGTACACGACAGCGCTTCCGGTGCACGCGCGGCCGCTGACCGATTGGAGCGACTCGCTCCGCCAATCGCAGTGACAGCGAATGCTGCCGGCCGTTTCGGTGGCCAACTCGGCTTCGGCGGCGCACTTCCCGAACGATTCCGCGCCGCCAGCTTTGCGATGGACAAGCAGCGCGTTGCATTCCTCATCGATGGCGGCGGACGATTGCTTTCGGCACTGCCCGCGGCGCGCGCAGTACTTGCGCAGCGCCTGGCGGCACTCATGCCCAATCAGCAGTTCACTGTTGCCATCGCCCGCGGAAACGGCGTGGAACTGGCACCCGGAACTCCAGCTGCAGCCACGCGCGCAAATACCGCCGCTGCACTGCGTTGGTTTACTGAGCGCAGCGCGCCGGGAGGCACGCCGGACCTTGGCGCAGCACTTGAACGCGTGTGGCGCGCGCTTGAACCGGACGCCATCTGCGTCATCGCGCGCGGCGCGCCCACGCCGCTGCGCACCGCAGCACGCAGTGCCAACGCCACACTGCTCGCCACTGCCGATCGGCTCAATCCCACTACTACGGACGGCTCACGAATTGCCAGCTTTCTCTGCGTCGAACTGGTGGAGACATCCGCCGACGGCGCACTGCGCGCATTGGGCGAACGCCACGGCGGCAGCAACGGATACCTACTTCTCGACCGCGCCACGCTCGGACTTGCACCGATGCGTGCGCGCAACCAGCCTGCAGGAAACATCAGCAAATGACTAGTGACTCACTCCCAAGCATCGCTCCCCGCACCACTGACCACGGCACCGGAATGTCCACCCGCCTGGTGGCCAGTCTTGCCGCCGGATTCATCGCTGCGCCAGCCTGTGCTGGACCCTCGTTCGCGACCGCATTCTTTATCTCGCTCGACCAGTTGCCCGATGGCGGCGTGCGCGTCGATTGGATCGGCAGCTCCATGATTTGGGTGCTGATTGCCATGAGCGTTGCCAGTGTGGCACTCATCTGGATTGCATTCACCGCCAACCGTGTGAGTGACATGCTTCCTCCGTCCGCCGTTGAACACATGCGCGCCATGGTGAGTAGTGGCAAGTTTGCTGAGGCGCTTGAGTGGTCGCGCACCAAGGGTGGTGACTTTGGCCGTGTCATCCACGCGGCACTCCTAGCTGCACCCGCTGGTCATGACGCGATGATGCAAGC
>DBCE01000261.1:3773-4802 GCA_002292895.1 Phycisphaerales bacterium UBA966 | reverse complement strand
GGAACGGTGTACGGAATGATCGTCGCCTTCTTTACTATTGCGCAGATGGGTGGAACCGCCGATCCAGTGGCGCTTGCGGGCGGAATTGGCACAGCGCTGGTGACCACTTTCTGGGGTCTACTGATTGCAATTCCGGCACTCAGCGTGTTCGCCGTGGTGCGCAATCGAATTGATGCTGCCGGGTCTGAAGGCGCGCGCGAAGTGGAGCAAATTCTCATGCGCTTCCGACCAGGCGGCGCCGGATCGCCCGTTGCAGCGTTGCGTGCCGAAGCCAACGGTGCTGAGGCCATGACGGGTACAAGCCACTCCAACGCCAACAACACCGGTACCGAAGCCTGATGCGCGCCAGTCGTATCCATCGCAGAGGACCTGCATCGTTTGAGGCGAACATGACGCCGCTGATCGATATGGCGTTCCTGCTGATTGTGTTTTTCGTACTGGTGAGTCAAGTCACCAGTGCGGAGATGGTGGACCTGTCCTTGCCACATCCCACGTCCGGTGCCGCCAAGCAGCAAGATGGCTCGGAGCGCATTGTGGTGAACGTGATTCCAGCCACCGATGGCGGCGCAGCCGGCTACCGCCTTGGAAAGCGTGAATTCACTGCAGATACGGCTGGATTGCAGCAACTGGTGACAGCCATCGCGCAGGCCATGAAGGGTCAGCCAAGCGTGGACGTCAATATTCGCGCCGACCGCGCGACGGCGTATTCATGGGTTCGTCCCGCCATGAATGCGGTGGCCGATGCGCTGACGGTCAGCGGCATTGATCGCGCGCGCGCACGGGTTCGATTAGTGGTGCTTGGTGGAGTTGCAAGTGAATAACGCGGGCTCACAGTTCCAGCATGCGGATGCACCACGCGATGCGCGTCATGCGCTTGATGCACTCAACGCGCTTGCTGCGGCATTGCCCGAAGCACGCATCGGCGGAAGACCCCGACGTGGATGGCGCGCGCCGCGCCGCCTGCGCGGCACATCACTCGGTGCCGCCATCAGTACCAACATGACACCAATGATTGATGTGGTCTTTCAA
>DBCE01000261.1:1241-3702 GCA_002292895.1 Phycisphaerales bacterium UBA966 | reverse complement strand
GCCATGGATCTCTCGCGCCGCATTGCAGTGACAGCACCAAGTGGCGCAAGCACCGAAGTTGCCGCGCCGCCGCTCAAACCGCTCGACCCGTTCGCCATGAATGACGAAGCGCTGCACCTATCAGTGGGCATTGATGGAAAGATTGTCGCCGGCGCCCCGCTGCGACGCACTTTCACCCCCGCCGAATTGCGCGCGACATTGGCATCCGAATTGCGTGGCAGTGCGCACCCAAATGGCATGTTTCAGCCCGGATTTCCCGTGGTGATTGCACCCGCCGACAATGCTCCTTGGGAGATTGCCGTGGAAGTGCTAGACGCCGCCGTGGCTGCAGGTTTCCGAAACGTTGGGTTTGAGCCACGCGCCACCGTGGTGGGGAATGCGCCGTGATTGCCATCGTGATGACGGTGGCTGCACTGGTTGCACAGGCGCCCGCACCGGAAGGCATCGATGCCCTGACCGCCGCAACCGAAGTCGCCCGCACCGAGGCGCGTCGCCCATTCACCACCGCGGCTGCTGCCACGGCTGCGTGGACCCGCCTCGAACGCGTGCGGGCACCTCTCCTTGAGTCAGATGATCCGCGCTGCGCTGCATGGCTTGCTGATGCAGCGGAAGATGCCATCACGCTTGGTCTCGCCATTGATGGCTGCGGCGTGGCAACCATCGTTGGCATCCCAACGCCCGAACAGCGCGAACGCTGCACCGCACTGTTGCGCGACGCACTGACGTGGACGCGCGCCGCTGAGCGCTCGGCACGTGCAGCGATTGCTGCTGGGACAGCCACTCCAGAACTGGCAAACCGACTGGACTCAGTGGAACTGGCGCAACGAATTCCGTTGATCCGTGCCTGCGCTGCAGTCCTTGCTGGTTGGTCCGGGGCACTTCCAGAAACGGATGCCCCAGCGATCATTGAGAGCGCCGCTTCGCGCCTCGCCGCCATGCGCGGCGCGCTGTCCGGCAACGCGCGCATCCTTGCCGATGCGTGCTGCGGCCTTGGTTTAGCGCGTATCGGTCGGCACGCCGAAGCGGACGCCGTACTGGCGCCACTTGCTGCCAACCCAGCTGCAGAACCGGTGTTCCGCATCCTGGCCATCACTGCGCTTGCAGAGAACGCCGCAGCAAACGCCAGTGGCCGTCGCCGCGCGCTCGACGCGCTCCGCGCTCGATACAGCGCTTCACTTGACGACGACTCGCGCCTCCTCCTTGGTGACCTCGACTTTCGACTCGCTCGCGCCGCGGCAGCGGATGCCACCAGCACTGCAACGCCCGGTGCGCCCAGCCCGGCACCGGCGTGGCGTGGATGGCTCGACGCGGTTGCAACTACTCCACCCGCGCGGCGCACCGCCGTTCGCGCGGCAGCGCTGGCACGGATTGCGCAACACGCCGGAAGTATGGACGACCCCGTGGTGCGTGTCGCACGGGCGCTCGCGGCAAGCAGCAGTAGCGAAGGTCGCGCCGCCGGAACGGTGCTGCTTCGCGCCGCGCTTGCTGACCCGGCTCTTGACGCAGGCGTGCGCACACTTGCCATGCTTGAACTCGGTCGCGCGGAACTGCTCTTGGGCCATCCGTCCGAGGGCGCAACGGCACTCCTGGAGTTTGCGCAGGCATATCCCTCAGAGCCGGTCTCACGTCATGCCATTGATGCAGCGGTTGCCGCGGCGCGCGGAACTGGCGATTCCGTGCTGTTTGCACGCGTTCTTGCCACTGCCGTCGCTCGATTCCCCGATCACCCAGATCATGCGGCGTGGCGAGTTGAACAGTCCGCGCTGGTGCTCTCCAGCGACAATGCCGTGGAGTCGCGCGAATCACCAGCACGTCGCGCGGCCCTTGCGCTCGACGGTCTTGATCGCGCCGATCGTTCCGGCGTGACTGACCCCGCATTGCGTGCTGACTTAGCCATTGCAGCCGCCGATGCACTGAATGACGAAGTGCGCGCCGATGCAGCCCTTGAAGCGCTGGACCGCGTGCGCCCACTGCCAGGCACTGTGCTGCCTGAAGCGGTTCGACAACGCATATTGGAAGAACGTATTCGCGCACTCGTGCTGGCCACACGATCCATTGAAATGGACCGTATCGTCGCTGATGCAACTGCAGCGGATGCCAACGGCACTGCCGATGCAGCGGCGCGCGTCTTACGCAGAATGTCCGCTGCCGACCTTGGCAGTGTTGCTGCCGGGGCGGTTGACGAACAACAGGTTGCGCGCATCGCACGACTTGCCGACGCCACGCTGCACCTAGCTACTCCGACCCCTGAACGTGACGAAGTGCTCGCGCGCGCATTCATTGTGGCCCGCATGCATGACTCCGCACAGGCCGCTGCACGACGTGCCATTGCCGCGCGCGGAGAGCGCGCCGACCTGACGCTTGCCCTTGCTGAATCACTGTGGGGAATCGGCGGAGACGCTGCGCTGGCAGAGGCATTTACGCTCTATGAACAGGTGTCTCGGGCTGTGCCCGAACAGTC
>DBCE01000261.1:394-1152 GCA_002292895.1 Phycisphaerales bacterium UBA966 | reverse complement strand
AAGGTTGCTCGCCTCAAAGCCATCGATCCAGCACTGGGTGGACCTGCGTTTGCAGCAAGCATGCTTGAAGTTGCCGCGCGACATGAGTGAATGTTCACCACGGGCACGCCCCGCGCTGCACGGGTGACAGGCACTGCAAACCTCAATGGTCCAGCGCACGCAACTCATCGCGCAGGATGGCCGCTAGCTCAAAGTTCTCTGCGTCGACTGCGCGGCGCAATCGTTCTTCTAGTTCGGAGCGCTGGCTCGCTGGCAAGCGTGGCACCAACGCATCGCGCATGCCACGCAGTAAGGTGACTTCGCTGGACTGTTCGAATCCACCCATCGGTCCGTGGTCATCAAAGTGCGTGCGCAATTCAGCAAGCGCTCGCTCCACCGCCAACAACGCTTGTCGCGCGTCGCCGCCTGCAAGACCAATGGCTGCCTCGGCACGCGCTCGCATCATCACCACGAATGGTCGGAACTGTTCCAGCACCGTGCGATCGCCCTGGCTGGCGCCAAAGTCACGGCACAGGTCAAACATGCGAAGGTTCCGCCCGGTGTCTCGCACCACGGCTTCGTATTCCTCAAGGGCAAAGAGCGCCACGTAGCGGTGATAGACCTGTACACCTTCGTTGCGTAAGGCATCGCAGTCCTTTGAGGTGAGGTGCATGTCCTGATCGCTCCCCGCGCGTCGGCGGTATGCCTCCAATCGGGCGATGTGCCAGTCCAACAGGGAGTCCGCGCCGTGGGGACGGCGCCCGTCCGGGCGTCCGTTC
>DBCE01000261.1:0-371 GCA_002292895.1 Phycisphaerales bacterium UBA966 | reverse complement strand
AGAATTCCCAGTTCTAACCGAACCTGAACAGCACGCTCTCCGGTGGCTGTTCTGATCATCCGAACCGTCGGGCGATTGCCGCCAATCGGCCACGATCGGAGGGTCTCCGTGAGGTCCACTTCCGGGCCAGCAGCGGTGTCATCTTCACGGCTTGCGTGAGAAGAATCAGCGTTTGCAGCCTCTGGAAGCGGTGATTTTAGGTCACCGGGACGGACGGGTTCCCCGCCCCCTGAGGAATGCGGCGAATCGTGATCGGGGTTGTTGGGATCGGGCTCGGGCATATGTGAAACTCCCAAAAGAGTTTGACATTCATATTGACTTGTTCCAAAGACCACCCTTGCGATTGTCGATGGGGTGCGTACGATGCAACG
>DBCE01000269.1:7196-9526 GCA_002292895.1 Phycisphaerales bacterium UBA966 | reverse complement strand
GCGCAACGGAGGGGGCGGTGGACGTCTCAGCTCACTTAAACGCTCGCAACGGCGGGGCGGCGGGACGTCTCAGCTCACTTCGACCGCTCGCAACGGCGGGGCGGTGGACGACTGCACTCACTCCCCGCGCGCGGGTTCCTCCTACTAGCCTGAAGTCATGGCATTCCCGCTACCAAAGTTTCGCCTCCGCGCGCGCAGCCTGTTCTTGTCCGGCATGATCTTTGTGATCGCCGTGTTACTGTGGCGCGGCGGTCGCAATCAGAAGGAGTCAAGCGTCGACTCAGTTGCAACGTGGGTGAAAGAAGCGATTCGAACTTCGCAGGGGGATCGCACACAGACGCCAGTGTTGGGAACCACCCAGCCGATTGTCGCCCGGACGTTCGCTGACTGGATTTGGGCCACCGTGCCCGCCAATGCGGTCGCCGATCCGGCAATCACCGTGACCGCCCTTGATACCGGCTTTTTTGGAAACCAAGACAGCATTGCCACCCATCGGGCCGCTGTTGTGCTGCTGGGGAAACGAGCTGACGTGGACGTGCAGTGGTCGGAGCGCGCCGATGGCAGCTGGGGCGGGGCCATTGTCGGATTTACGAGCGCGGCGCCAATCGTCGGGGCTCCCGCCGCAGCACCGCGCTGAGCCGCTACGCTTTCCCGCCATGCTCAAAGCTTGGCTCGACGGTGCCTTTGTTCCCATGCCTGATGCAAAGATCTCGGCGTTCGATGCCGGGTTCCAGCACGGCATTGGTCTCTTTGAGACGATGGCGGCGCGACATGGGCGCATCTTCCGTGGGCTTGAACATATGGAGCGCATGAGTGAAAGCGCGCGCATGCTTGGCCTCTCTGACTCGCTGCGCGCCGAAGCACTGGTGGATGCCGCAGAGGCGACCCTGGCAGAGAATTCGCTTGAGCATGCCCGCGTTCGAGTCACCCTCACCGGCGGGGACATGAATCTCCTGGCGCGCACCGCCGCAGAAGTGCAGCACGATCCAACCATTCTCATTCATGTGCAACCGCCCACGCCCTATCCGCAGATTCTCTTTGAACAAGGAATTGGCGTGCGCGTTGCTGATGCACAGTTGAATGTTGCTGATCCGTTTGCTTCGCACAAGACACTCTGGTACTGGCCGCGCTTGCATGCCCTGCAGCGCGCTGCCGCCGCCGGAATGCAAGAAGCACTCTGGTTTGATGTGACCCGTGCACTGGCGTGCGCATGTGTTTCCAATGTGTTTCTTGTGAAAGACGGCGCACTCATCACTCCAGTAGCGCGTGGTGAAGAGCCCAAGACAACGCCGCTTCGGAGCCCGGTGTTGCCGGGAATCACGCGGGCAGCAGTCATTGTGCTCGCGGAAGAAAGCGGGCTCACCGTGCGTCGCGAACGCATTGAAATTGAAGCCGTGCTGCAGGCTGACGAAGTGTTCTTGACGAACTCCAGTTGGCACGTTCTTCCCGTGGTCAGCCTGGAGCAGCGCACCATCGGTAAAGGAACTCCCGGCGAAGTCACGCGCACGTTGCGTGCTGCGCTATTGGAGCGAATTGATCGTGAGACGGTGAAAGCGCGCGGCTGATGGAGCGTTCGCGCGCTCTGCGTTGTGCGTAGTCAACGCTTGACCCGAACGCCCTCTCGACCATCATTGTTCGTGTCATCGCCATTGTCTGCGGTAGCAGTGTTGCTGTTGCCATGGGCGCTCCCTGAACCGCCAGTCCCTGCGCCAGGCCAGAGCACCGCACCCGGGATTCCCGCGTTCACGCTGATTCGCGAACCGCCGCGCACGCCAAGGATGCGGCGCATACCCCACAACAAGAGTCCAACGACCGCAGCAATCAGAAAGCATCCAACACCTAGGACCACCAACGGAATCACGATCGCTAAGGCAAGTACCACCAGCACAATCCGAAACAGCAGCCGTACGAGACTGGCCATGGGATTGCCGCCGCCACCACCACCCGTGCCACCACCCGTGCCGCCGCCCGTGCCTGCGCCGGAGCCGGGACCGATTTCAATGTTTTTCACAACGATCGTGCGAGTTTCCATATCGGCGGTGAATCGTATCGCAGTGCCATCTACGATGCACTTCTTCAGACAGGAAGTCGATGACAGACGTACCCGCCAACTCCGGCATGGAAGCCACTCGAACCGCATCCGTCGAGGACGGTTCGCCAAAGTTTGCGCACTTGCATTTGCACAGTGAGTACTCGCTGCTTGACGGCGGTAATCGCATCAAGAAGCTGGTCGCTCGCGTCAAAGCGCTTGGTATGGATTCTGTTGCGGTCACGGATCACGGCAATCTGTTTGGAGCGCTGGAGTTTTATCTGGAGGCGCGCGAGCAGGG
>DBCE01000269.1:4645-7128 GCA_002292895.1 Phycisphaerales bacterium UBA966 | reverse complement strand
CGAACCCATACGGGCGTTGCTGATGGTGGATTTCATCTTGTGCTGCTTGCGCAAGACCTTGACGGCTGGCGCAATCTCCTGAAACTTTCCAGCGACGCGTTTCTGAACGGCTTCTATTACAAGCCGCGCATGGATAAGTCGACGCTTGCGGAATTTAATCGCGGGCTGATTGCTATCAACGGTCACCTTGGTTCAAGCATCGCGTTTCATCTTGATCAATTCGTCAAGAGCAACCAGTCCAAGCACTGGGAGGCTGCGCTCGAAGAAGCACGCTGGCACGCAGAGAACTTTGGGCCGGACGCGAACGGCGAGCCGCGTTTCTACATTGAGTTACAGCGCCACGTAGAAGATCAAGAGCGCATCAATCCACTGCTGAAGAAGATTGCCAAGAAGCTGGGTCTTCCGCTGGTGTGCGACAACGACGCGCACTTCCTGCGCAAGGAAGATCACGACGCGCATGACACGCTGTGCTGCATCTCCATGGCTCGCACCAAGGATGCGCCGGACCGATTGCGCTACCCAGAAGAGCTGTATGTCAAGAGTCCGGCAGAAATGCATGCACTCTTTGCAGAGGACGATGCAGAACGTGAAGCTCTTGCCAACACCATTCGCATTGCGGACCGCTGCAATGTCACGCTTCCCAAGGACATGAAGTACGCGCCGGTGGTGCGCATTCGTCATGGCGGCAAGAAGCCGAAGTATGACGCAACGAAAGATGGCGATCTCACCGAATGGTTCAAGGGGTATTGCCAGACTATCGAACTGTTTCCGTTTGACAGCACCAAAGATGCCGACGTCACGGAAGCAACACTGCGCGCCGACTGTGACCGTGCGCTGCGTGACCTTGCCGAAGCTGGTCTGATTTGGCGCTACGGTGTTGATGGCATTACGCCCGTGGTTCGCGCACGTTGCGAGCGTGAGTTGAAGGTGCTTTCTGATAAAGCAATCAGCGCGTACTTCTTGATTGTGTGGGACTTTGTCAACTGGGCTCGTCAGCATGGCATTCCAGCGACGGCGCGCGGTTCGGGCGTCGGCACCATGGTTGGCTACGTGCTGGGACTTTCCAACGCTTGTCCGGTTCGTTACGGTCTTCTCTTTGAGCGCTTCACCGATCCGGATCGCAGTGAACTTCCGGATATTGATATCGACCTGTGCCAGAATGGGCGCGCGGCGGTCATTCAGCATGTGCGGCAGAAGTATGGGCACGTTGCGCAGATTGCTACGTTTGGCCGACTGAAGGCCAAGAATGCCATCAAGGATGTGGCGCGTGTCTTTGGGTTACTTCCCGCTGAAGGGCAGCGCATTGCCAATCTGGTGCCGGAAGCGCCGGATATGACCTTTGACAAGGCCTTTGCCTTGAGCCCGCAGTTCAAAGAAGCGTACGACGCCGACGAGCAAGTGCGGCGCGTGGTGGACGCGGCAAAGGAGCTTGAAAACCACGCCCGAACGCAAGGAATTCACGCGGCGGGCGTGGTCATCGCCACGCAACCGCTCGACACCATTGTGCCGCTGTGCCGACCGACCGGCGGCGGCGAAGAAGTAGTGACGCAATGGGAAGGACCGCTGTGTGAGAAGGCCGGTCTGCTGAAGATGGACTTCCTTGGGTTGCGCACGCTGTCAACGATTGAGTTGGCGAAGAAGTTGATTCGTGACTCGATGTCTGAGGAAGCAATCTGGCACGCCACTGGCCGTGTACGTGGCGATGGCGGTCCACATCCATTGGATCTCGATCGTATTCAGCTTGATGACCAGCGCGTCCTTGGGCTATTCCGTCGTGCAGAAACCGGTGGCGTGTTCCAGTTTGAATCGGGCGGCATGCGTCGACTGTTGGCAGACATGCAGCCGGACCGGTTGGAGGATTTGATCGCTGCCAACGCATTGTTCCGCCCGGGTCCGATGAGTTTGATTCCCGATTACAACGCGCGCAAGCATGGCAGGCATGTGGTGCCGCTCGTCCACGAGGCGGTCGATCCGCTCTTGGCGGAGACGTATGGAATCATGGTCTATCAGGAGCAGGTGATGCAGGTGGTGCATCTACTGGGAGGCATTCCGCTCCGCCAGGCATACGCGCTGATTAAGGCGATCAGCAAGAAGAACGAGAAGATGATCTCCGCGACGCGCACAGAGTTTGTGCACGGTTCCGCGGAACGCGGACTCAATGAAGCGCGCGCCAATGAGCTCTTTGACCTCATCGTGAAATTCGCTGGATACGGCTTCAATAAGAGCCATTCCACGGGTTACGCCATTGTTGCCTACCAGACTGCGTACCTCAAGACCTGGTTCCCCAATCACTTCATGGCTGCGGTGCTGACCTTTGAAAGTCAAGCGCAGAAAGTGGAAGATTGGGCGGTCTACCTTGATGAGTGCAGGCGCACCGTATTCCCGGATAGCACCGATGCACGCCCGCACATTGGTGTTGAAGTTCGTCCGCCCGATGTCAATCTTTCTGACGCGGACTTCTCGGTGGTCTATGTGGATGACGA
>DBCE01000269.1:0-4545 GCA_002292895.1 Phycisphaerales bacterium UBA966 | reverse complement strand
GAGAGTGCCATTGTGGCCATCATTGCGGAACGCAAGAAGGGCGGTCGCTTCAAGGACCTCTTTGAGTTCTGTGACCGTGTGGATTTGCGCGCGGTCAATCGCGCCACCATTGAGGCACTGATCAAGGGCGGCGCATTTGATGGATTGCATGGCGTGGAATCGCGCGCGGCGTTGGTTGCAACGATCGAGGACGCTATTCGGAGCGGGCAGACCAAGAATGAAGATCGCCGTGTTGGGCAGATGACATTCTTTGGCGACTTTGAAGTTGGCGCGCCCGCAGGCGCTGCTGGTGCAGCCGCCGTCACCACGCTGCGCAAGACCGCGCCGTGGGAGCGCATGCAGGCGCTCGCCTATGAGAAAGAGGCGCTTGGATTCCATGTCAGTGGGCACCCACTTGATCAATACAAGGATGAAATTGCCACATTCTGCTCAGGATCTATCGAGAAGATTGCGCAGATGGGTCAAGATGCATCCGTGGTAGTGGGTGGCATGCTGACCCGCGTGCGTGCCGTGGTTGCCAAGTCAGGCAAGAGCGCGGGACAGCGCATGGCCATGTTCACCATCGCCGATCAAGCAACAGCCATCGAGGGCGTGTTGTTTGCGCAGACCTTTGCAACGTTCGGTGAGCAAATGCAGCAGGATGGCGTGGTGCTGATGGTGGCACGGCTTGACCACTCGCGCGGTTCGCCGCAGTTGGTGGTTGATCGAGTCATTCCGATCGAGGATGCTGCGCAGCACCTTGCAACACGTATTGAAATCACTGTCGATGGTGACAATCCGGAATCACGGCAGGTGACGTCCGCATTGCAGATGGCCAGCGGAATTCTCCGGCAAGCATCGGGCACCATTGTTGCGTTGCATGGCCGGCCCGTGGACGTCAACATTCGCGTGCAAGTGAACGGACGCAATGTATTGATGCACTCCAACTCACTGCATGTGGTGCCAGAGCGAGCGTTGCTCTCCAAGTTGGCAACAACGCTCGAAGGCATTGGTCGCGTGCGCGTGCTGGGTGGATTTGTTCCGCAGCGCGAACGTCCCAAGTGGCAGCAACGGCGCCCTGCACACGCTGACAGCGGCGAATAGCAGCGAATATCAGGAGGGATGAATAACGCATCGTGCTCCTGTGGGCGCAAGCGGCTGTTATTTCCGGACATAGGAAACAGTGCTCAAGGCATGGGCATGGCGAGCCGATGTTGGTGGGGCATGAAGTCAGCAACCACTCGGATCGAACGCGCGCTGTGGGCGTTAGCGCTGGCCATCGCAGCCATCGCGATTGGAGTTGTTGCGTGGCGTCGTGAACCAGCGGTTCGAATACTTGCTGATGGATTCATTCGACGCGCCACTGCGGCGGAGACCTGCGCTCCTGTGGGCGTTCCGCCGCAGAGTGGACCAGTTCGGCTTCCAACGTGTCGTGGCACGGTGAACGAGCGTGATCCGTGGCTGGTGCCCGGGGCGCATGGCCCTGATCTGGGAGCGCTCGCGTCGCTCTCTGCTGACGTTGAACAACGACGTTGGACATGGGAAGACGTCAACACTGTTCCGATCGTTCGCTGGGACGGTGACACGCGCGTCGTCAAGCCTGGATCAAAGGGGCGAGTGCTCACCGTTCGCGGTGATATTGACGTCACGCGCGCGCTGGCCATGGAGCGTGCGTTTGGCTATGAGATTGACCACGCGGTGATTCGCTACGGCGACGATGCAGAGCTCGTCAGTAAGCGTGCCTCGCTTGATGGCGTGCTTGCGTTGCATGGCGTGCAACGTCGACGCACACAAGAAGGGGATGTGCTTTCGCCGAATTATGAATGGATGGTGTCAGCAAGCTTGGATGATGTTCGCCCGCTGGCCCGGATGATTCTTGCCGAAGCACGCCGCCGCGGCGCCAGTGGTTTGCGTGATGAATTTGGCGCGTTTGTGAGTTTCATCCAGCAATTGAAATACGGCAATGCACCCGACCCTGGTGACACCAAGCATCGCTTTGGGCTATCAATGCCGCTGTGGTGCCTGGCAACGGATACCGGCGACTGTGATACGCGCGCAGTGCTGTTAGTGGCGCTGACACGCAGCATTGGATTGTGCGAAGTTCACTTGGTGCGCGACGCGGATCATCAGCACATGCTTGCCGCGGCTGCCATTCCGGTGCGCGAGGGCGACCGGTTGGTTCGCCCGAACGGTCGATCATTCGTACTGGTGGAGACAACCGACGACTGGCCGATTGGGCATGTTGCAGTACGAACCCGCGGTGAACGACTGCAAACGCTCTTCCTTGCGGACGTTGGTGGTTCGCTCAACGGATCGAAATCAGCAGCGCAACAGCAGCCGTCAACGCCGCAGCCCATTTCCATGCGCGCGCAGCGGACGGCACCGGTACCAAGTACGTCGGGACGATCCACGCCAGCACGATCACGGCAGTGATCGCCCAACGAACGTTCGGCCACGGTGAAGTGCCTGACGTGGGCGCCTCCCAAATGATCCAGATCATGACGCCAAGGGTTCCCAGAATCCATCCGAGTGGTCGACCGCCCAGCTGAAGACCTTCGGCAAAGGTGACGTGATGACCCGGCTCATCGCCGTGGTTGATCTGTTCAGGGGTTTGCTGCGAGTCCGACATGGGTGGAATGGTAGGCGCGGGAAAGCGGCGTGTATTTCAGTCCTTGGGCAATGGACCACTACTCAATTCACGCGTCGAACGCTTGCTGCGTGAGATTTGGGTGCGGATGCATCCATCGCATCCACAGGCATTCAAAGTCCTTGCCTCGCTTGGTACTCACGTTCAGGGTGAGCACCCCTTGCGGTCCAATGACGCGCACGCGCGAGTTTGGCCATCCGTCGGCGAAGATGACAGAATCGTCAACTGTCCAGCGCACCACGCCGTGTTGAATCCATCCTTGTCCAACCATCACGGGTGTAAACAGCGCGCGCCTTCGAATCAGTCGGATCAAGAGCAATATGGCGCCAATGCCGAAGCCGAACACGATCGGACTGAAAGCTCCGAAGCGCCACACGGCAAACCCACAAATGATGGCGTAGATGACTAACTTGCGGCCGCCACTTGCCATGCCGCTGTCGATCTGTTCGGGTTCAAGCGGTCGATCGGTGCGCTCAAACTTCGCCGCGCGATCGGCAATCCATGGTGATAGATAGGCGCGTGTATCACTTCCACTGCGCACCTTTCTGAGCCATCGTTCGGTCTTTCGTTTTGTCCAGGGATCTCGGGGCGGACCTGATTCCTGAAGTTCAGCGACCATGAACCCCCGTGCAGGTTCGGAAGCTGGAATGGTTGCCTCGAAGGTGCGCGCGGACATGGCGGCAGCCCTGCGAATCAAGAGCGCCGCAAGACCGATGCCACCGGCGGCAATGACCAGATCGGTGACGATGATGATCACCTGCTGCGCAGTGGTCCACTGAGAAATGGAAGCATTTTCTGCAACGATGAAACTGACTGCGACACACGCACCCACTACCCCCGCAGTCAGAATGCCCAGAACAACCACCGTGAACACGCCAAGCATCCATGACGCCGGATGAACGTAGACCCGCCATCTCCAGCGCGGCACTGTTACGCACGCGGGCATCACTGCCTCGGTGGAGTGCGGCGCGTGCCCTGCAGCGATGGCGTGGGCATCACTGGCACTTGCATCATGCGGGTGCAATGGATTCATGGGCAAAGTCGCGTAGTCGCATACGAACCATCGTCTTGCCGAACGTAGATCATTCGGTCATGCAGCCGATGTTTGTGACCCTGCCAGAATTCGATGCGTTCCGGCGCAATTCGGAAGCCGCCCCAATGTGATGGCCGCGGAATGTCTTGACCAGCGAAGCGCGTTTCAAATTCCTGCACGGCTGCCTCCAGCGCGGCACGCGTTCCGATCGGGCGGCTTTGTTGACTGGCACACGCATTGACCCGGTTCTCGCGCGGGCGACTATTCCAATACGCATCGCTCTCGGCTTCGGTGGTGTGTGCTACCGATCCCTCAATGCGTACTTGCCGATCAAGTTGATCCCAATGAAAGTTGACGCACGCGCGCGGGTGTGCGCGCAACGCCTCGCCTTTGCGGCTATCGCGGTTGGTATAGAAGACGACGCCACGTGCATCAAATCCGCGGCACAACACCACGCGCACGCTCGGCTTGCCATCCGGGTCAATGGTTGCCAGGCTCATCGCGTTTGGATTGGGAACACTGGTCGCCTCGTGCGCGGCTTCGTACCAGCGTGCGAACGCGTCCATGGGCGCGTGCGGCGGATGGTCAAAGTTGAGTGCGCTTGCAGGATGTTCAATCGGTGGATGTTTCATCATGACTCGTTACTCCGTTGGATCAATGCCAAAGTAGCGCAACCATGCGTCGACCTGTTTCTCAGTCAGGGGCCCATGCTCGCGCTTGGCGACGCTGCGTTTGCTGCGCGGCGCTCGTGCCGCGTCGGTGGCTAATTGTCGCAGGAATTCATCAGCGCCCAAGATCTTGGCTCCGCGCCGCTTGCCGGAGCGTTGCACGGCGCGGTCGTTGGAAACCACGGTGATGCGGCGCGGGTGGGAACTCTCGTTCACCA
>DBCE01000142.1 GCA_002292895.1 Phycisphaerales bacterium UBA966 | reverse complement strand
GCGCCGGTGTTGTTCTGCTGCACCGAATCCATGGCGGACTCCGTTGGCTCAAATACGGCTCGGAATCGCTGTGCGCCCGAGCCGTCAGCAACAACGGGCAGCGTCACCAGATTGGCGCCCGGCTGCAATTCCACTGCATACCCAAGCCCATCACTCGCGGCATCAAGATCGATCGGTTCATCATTCTGCCACAACAGAATGCGCCCACTTGCAGGACGCTGGCTTCGAATGGAAATCCGCAGATCAATCGATTGGCCCTCACGCGCCCGCGTTGGGGCACGCAATGACTCAATGAGCACTTCGTTGTTGTGTTGATACTCAAGCGGAACAACATCAATCGGAACGCCAGCCGCCTTGGCCAGCGCCGCCGCGTCTTCAAGACTCCCGGCAGTCTGATTGCCATCAGAGAGCAGCAGAATCCGCGCAGTGGTATCGCCAGGCTGCGTTGCCAGCGCCATGCGTACTCCGGCCGCCAAATCAGTGGCTTGCATATCGCCGACATGACCCGTGAGCGTCACTTCACCCGCATTGGCAGGCATGGCTGCAATGACTGCGTCGCGTGCGACCGTCACCGCGCCCATCCGATCTTCAGGACGCTCCTTGCGAGCAACTGCCTCACGCACCGCCTTCTCGGCTTGCGTGCGCAGCGCAAGCGGAATGCTGTCGCTTGAATCCGCCACCACCAAGACGCTCATGGCGTCAGTCTCACGAACGATGCTCGGACGCGCCACCGCCACGGTCAGGCAAAGCAGCACCAAGATGCGCAACGCCAATCCGCCCCACGCCTTCCATCTGCCCAGGACCGGCACGCTCCGCCACGACATCCACCAGAATGGCAACGCGAGCGCCAAGATCGCCAGTGCCAAGGGATGTTCAAAGGTGACGTTCATATCTACTTGTGCTCCACGCTACCGCAGCGGCACCGAAAACGGGACGACCGATGCACCCGACGTGCACACTGAATCAAGGGGCGCCACCAAGACGCGCGAATGCCCAGAATCCAAGATAAAAGCATCGTTACCCCGAACGCCAATCGCCCAGGGGAATCGCAGGGAATTCTCACCACTTGGTACGGATCGAACGCGATCTCCATCGATCACATGCAGCACCAGCGGCGTGGGTGCGCCGGACACGGCGCGCACGGTTCCCAGCGACCGCCCATCGGCAGCATTGAAGCGCTGCACGCGGTGGTTACCAAACTCGGTGACCAACACCGTGCCATCCGGGACAACTTCCAAACCGTAGGGGTACGCCATCTCACCGTCATTGGGACCGGCTTTACCAAATGACCGAACCGGCACTCCTTCCATGGTGAGCACTTGAATCCGGTGGTTGCATGCATCCGCTACATAGACCTCACGGCCGTCAGTTGAAAATCCAATCGACTGCGGTCGATCAAACTGCCCGAGCTCTCGTCCATTGCCACCAATGGAACGTAGAAACTTTCCGTCCGGCGTGAACACCTGAATGCGGTCGTTGCCGCCAAACTCACACACCCACACGGTGTTGTCCGGCGCAACTTCTACATCGCATGGATAGATGAATTGCCCGGGACCATTGCCGTACTCGCCCATGCGGAACAGTTCCTTGCCATCGGGCGACCAACAGATGACGCGGTGATAGTGCGTGTCCGCAACCCACACGCGACCGTCCGTGCCAACACCAATTCCAGTTGGCTTTCCCAGCGATTTCTCCGGCATCGACCACTCTGAAATGAACTTGCCATCGGGCGCAAAGCGTTGTACGCGTGCTTGACGATCCACTACTAAGACCGTTCCATCACGCGGATCAATGTCCATGGCACGCGGGTATTCAAATTGACCACGACCACGCCCGGGCGCGCCAAACCAACGCGTTGCCTGAACGTGCGGACCACTTGGTGGCACTGGCACTTCACGACACCCGGCAATCACCACCATGAGTAACAACAGCACTGCTGTCCCGCGCAGGCGTTCACCCCGCGCGCTCATCAATGCCACCGCACCTCCCGCACCCGCCGCCACCACCAGCAATGCCAGCAGGGATCCCAACACTGTTGCTGGCTGCTGATAGTGAATGGCGTTCAGTAAAGTTGATGCCGACCAAGCCCAACCGGGCGGCTCCACGCGCGCTGCCGCCACCACTTCGCCAGCCGCAAGTGTGGTGCCCACCAGTACTGCGGCCATGCCCGCGCCGCGCACTTCAGGCGCCAGCGCTTGCAGCAATCCGCGCGAACCTCCGCCATCAATGGCGCGCAACTCACGACGCTCACGCGGCTCGCTAAGTGCCACAAGGCGCCCAAGCCATGCACCAACCACGCCAAATCGCCCCAGATGCGAGAGCACAACCACCGCGGGTGTGTCGTAGATCCATGGGCCAACAGAATCAATGTTCCATGCTGCTACCAGCGTCACTGCCGCCACGGTGGCGGGTACCAGCGCAGCAATCATCCAGCCCGCCAACAGAAGTCGTTCCAAGAAGCGCGTTCCGCGTGTTCCGCGTGCGGCAAGCAGCACATGCCCGCACGCCACCACGCCAATCAGCGCGCCCGCGATCGCCGCGGTACCGATTGTTCCAGCAGCACCACGAACGCTGGTTGCTGCAAATCGATCGAGCGCGCCTTGGGTGATCAGCGCATACGCCAAGGTTGCCAGCGGGGCAATCAACGTGCACACCAAGACCAGCCACGCCAACTCTCCTGCACCACGACGCACGAGCGCCGGACCATCATCGCGCGGCGTGATCGGCCAGCACGCAAAGGTCACTGCGCCCACACCCGCAAAGAGCAGCACGGGCCACGCCGCCCGGACAACCACGCTTGCCGGAGTTCCTTGTACGTCCAACGTGCGAAGTTCAAATCCAAAGGTCGGCACTTGCGCCAAGTCAAAGGCGATGGTTGATCCGCCAATCACCACGATCAATGCTGCACATGCCAACGCCAACGCGCCGCGATCAGTGCGCCACGCGCGCCGGAGGCGATCCGTCACGCCTTCGCCATCAACTGCGCCGACTTCTCGTTCGAGTGGTTCTGCGCCCGCTGGACGCCCGGCCACCATCCACGCCGCCAACGGCCATGCCCACGAAGTCAGCCCCGCTAACAACAGCGCTGTCCGCAACGAATCTGAGTGCCCACCACGCGCACTCCAATCGCCCACCATTGATCCTGGGCCCGCGGCTTGCCACCACGTCCAGAACACCGCATACGGAGGCAACGCAGCCGCCACCACGGAGAGTGCCAGTAGCAGATTTCCCCTGCGCGCAGAGCGAATGGCTCGACCAACCGGCCACCCCACTACGGTTGCGCACGCTGCCGCCAGTACTGACCAACCAAGCGTTGCAACGAGCGTGCGAGTGCCGTTAAAGGTGGCTGGAATCTGTCCGCCCATTGCAAAGAGTCGCGCGCCCGCGACCATCGGCCACGCCACCGCCACTGCAAAGAGAACGATCGCTGCCGACACCACCAGGCGCGCGCCGAATCCCCCCGACACCTACTTCTTCTCCTCAACCGCGCGGACTGCTGCAAAGAATGCATCAACCGCGACATCGGATTGTGCGGCCACAAATTGCGGCGGAATGACCAGCGGATCGGGAACAACAAAGTCACTCGCAGTGGCGGGATGAACAAGCGGTGCGTGCTTTGCCGGCATCGCGGCAAGTTGCCGCTCCGTCTCAGGCGTGAGCATGAACTCCACAAACGTTCGCGCTGCATCAGCGTGTGGCGCACCGTTCACCATTCCAACCGTATTAGGAATGAAATAGGTACCGCCCCCTGCGGTGGTCACTTCCCGCGCATGACGCGGCAGAACCATGGCAACTTTCAGTCCACGCGCCTGCGCTGCAAAGACATCGTCACTATCCGTGAGTCCAATGTCTGCTTCACCGCGCGCCACTGCATCAACCACCCCAGCGTTGCCCGAAGTCAACACCTTCGGATGATTCTCCGCAAGACCCTCGATGAAAGCTTCGTAATAGCCTGGCATTGCAAACGTATCCCAGTACGTCTTCATCGCGCCAAGGTGACTGCGAGTGGTGCCAAAGCGCGGATCAGCCATGGCAATCTTGCCGTTCCATCGTGGCGCAATCAGACCAGTCCATTCGGTGGGCGGCATGGGAACGCGGTCCGGCGCGTACACGATGACACGCGCCCGACCCGCAAGTGCAAACCAACGCCCGTCTGCATCGCGCCAGGCTGCGGGCCATTGCGCGGCGCGCGAAACAGCAGCGCCATCACCCACCGGCTTTGCAGTCGCCCCGTTCGCTTGCAACGGCGCCGTGATGCCCTCCGCCGCAAGCGCCACGTGCGCCGCTTGTTCGTTCGACCAGAAGACATCCGCACGCGGACGATCCCGCTCAGCGCGGAGCGTGTTGGCAAGCCCGGTGGTTTTGGTGGCCTCCGTATCAAACTTGGCATTGACATGAATGCCAGTTTCCTTCTCAAAGCGATCGAACACTGGCTGCGCCACCGACTCATCGGCACTGGCATAGACCGTGACCGTGGGCGTGCGATCACATCCGCCGGCCACGAACGCCAAGACACCCGTCGCCGCACTCATGCATGCAGCGATAAGCGCCTTACGGCTACTTGCCACTGGCATCTCCGGCGGGTTTCTTCGCTTCCACGCCGCGTTCTTCGAATTTCTTGCGCAGGTCACCGAAGTAACGCTTGTGCACGTCGCGCAAGTGCGCGGGCACTGGGTCGTCCTCGGAACCACGCTCGTAACCAGTGGCGATGGTGCCGGCCACTTCCTGCAAACCAACGCGGCTCTCACCCACTGGTGATTGACCCGCGACCAGTTGCCGCGCAATCACATCGCCATCCTGCTTCTGGCCCTTCTCCTTCTGGAGTTTGGTGCCAAATCCAGTTTCACGGAACGTGCGGTCGCCACCACCCGCCTCCGCACGATTTCCGGATGAACCCTGCTTTTTGCCATTACCGTTGCCACTCTTGGCACTCTCAGCACTGGCACTCAGCGCGCTGTCCGCTTCCGCTTCACTCATGCCGCTTGACTGTTGTCCACCCTGACATTGACCGTTGGCACTGTCGGCAGCCATGGCCATCTGGCGATCGGACTCTGCTTGATCAAGCATCTGTGCCATGTCGCCGCCATCCTTGCCGGACTTCTCGCCTTGGCCGCTTTGCCCTTGCGATTCACTGCCCTGCTCGCCCTTCTCACCCTTCTCGCCGGTCTGACCCTTCTGACCCTGGTCGCCCTTCTGTCCTTGTTGCCCAGGATTCTTGCACTGCGATGCCATCTGGTCCATCTGCTGACTCATCTGCCCAAGTTGCGACTGCGCATCTTTGACGGACTGCGCCATCTTCTGCAGCGCCTCTTTCTGCGAATCATTCAAGTCCTTTGATTGCGCGATCGCCTGCTTCAGCGCCTGTGCATTGTTGGCAAGTGCCGGGTCCATGCCGGCACTGCGCAGCGCCTCCGCCATCTTGGCGGGATCCTTTGAAAGCGTTTCCAATTGCTTGGCCGTGTTCTCCAATGCCTTGGCCAACTTCTCTCGTTCTTCCTTGGAGAGTTCGCTGCCAGCAGCCGCCTTCTTCAGTTCTTCAACCGCCTTCTTGGCCGCTTCAAAGTCACCTTGTTTGAGCGCTTCGGCTAGATCACGCGCAGCGTTCTGGTCCTTGGGCAAATCCAACTTTGCAAGCGAATCACGCAGTTCGCGCGACGCCTTCGATTCCTTACTGTCAGCAACTTCCGCCAAGCGTTGCTGCAATTCAGCCATGCGCTTCAGACTTTCGCGCGCCGCGTCATCCGGGCTACGAATCGGCCCATTGGCAGCTTCATCAAGCGTGCGACGCGCGGTCTCCAATTCCGCGTCAAGCTTGGCAGCAAGTTCGGGCGTTTGTTCAACGGTCTTGAGTAACTCCTCAAGGCGCTTCTCTTCCGGACTCTTGGGGCGCTCTGTTGCGAGCGTCGCTTCTGCATCCTTCAGTACCGCGGGGTCAGTGATGCGCTGCGGAATGAACCACCACGCTCCGACCACTGCAACCAACAATGATGGCGCGACCCACCAACGATCACCAAGCCGAACCGGGAATGCCTCACGCGCCCGCCCGATCAAGTCCGGATCACCCGCATACGCCACGGCATCAGCAATCGCTGCACGCGCGAAGGCGTCACCGGACAATGTCTCATCCGCGGAGAGTGCCAATGCAGTGGACAGTCGCTCGCCCGAACCGATACGCGCATCAAGTTCCAAGGCCACCTGTTGCATGGTTTGCTGACGCGCACGCACTTGGAGCCAACCAATAAGCGCAGCCAACCCACATGCGAAGGCGATCGATCCAACCAACCACAACGCGCTGCGACTGGGAACACCAATCGCTGCGGACGCGCCAATCACCCGGCGCTCAATGATGAGGAGGAGCACCACTCCCACCACAATGGACAGCACAAACCAAGACGCAAGCATCCACTCCTGAAGTAGCAGCCGAAGGCGGGCGAGCGCCACGAGTGATCGAATTCGGTCCATGCGAGGCTCCTCTGTGCAAAGTGTATTCGCGTCACCCGGCACATTGCTGAGGATTGTTCGGCAATTACCCCTGCAGGCGCTCTGGGCGTACCCGTTATAATCGCCCTTCTATGCGCCTGACGCGGTCCGCCCTCATCGTCTCGACCCTTGCCCTTGCAACCCTGACCATCGCGACCGGTGCGAACGCCGCTCCGGAACCAGCGGGAGCACGGATCACCAGCGCGGTGACGCAGGACCCAACCAGTGAGTCCATCAGTGATCTCCGTCAAGAGATCGATCGACTGCGCTTGGAGTTGGCGAAGAAGCAAGCCGACCTTGACGCAGCACTGCAACGGATCAAAGCGCTTGAGACCGGTACCACCGCTGATCCGGCGCCGGCAACCGAGCCAACGCCCGCGCCTACTCCTGCCCCCGCGCCGGCACCTGCAACCGCCACTTCGCCTGCAAAGTCAACTGCACCGGCGGCTCCATCCAAACCGCTTGTCAATCTCATGCCACCGGCACCAATGCCGGCGCCGATTCCCGCAGACCCCACCATCGGGCCAGGCGGATTGATGGCTTCGATGCAAGCCGATTACTTGACGGCCTACCCCACCGTTCCCGATGCCAATGACAGCAAGCAACTTGCTCTCCACTTGCGCGGACTTCAGAACTGGTGCGTGAAAGCCAATCGCGAGAACACGAAGCAATTCATCTGGGTTGGCCGCGTGGATCAAGGAACTATTCAAACCAACGGCAAGAACGTTTCGTTCATGGCCACGTTCGTGAATAGCAATCGTTACTTCACGGTGCCGATCACCGTTGACCAAAGCGTGATTGCACGCGTCCGAACCCGTAATGGCATTGATCCTGGCGATCTGGCCTTCAGCGGTATTGTGCAACCGCGCGTGCGCGTCAACAGCCGGCGGCCCGCGCCGAGTGCGTTCGAAACTCCTTACATGCTGGCGCCGTACATTGAATTCTTCTTCTCATTCAATGTGAAGAGCATCGTGCCAGCTGCTGGTCCGTCTCGCTGATGGCATGCGCCAGCAACGGCGCGCTGATTCATGAATCCTGATGACCATGTGTGCCTCTGCTTTCGAGTCAGCCAGCGCAAACTGGTGAACTTCATGGAGCGGGAACGCCCGCGGGTAGCCAGCCAGCTGTCCGAATGCCTTGGAGCAGGTACCGGATGTCAGTGGTGTGTTCCGTTTCTCCGCAAGCTGCATGCGCAATGGGAGCGCGGCGAGGTGCCGCAACTCACCGTGGCACCTGCCGAGTACGCCGCGCGGCGAAGCCAATACCGAAGCTCCGGGATTCGTTCCGAACCCGCTACCAGTGAAATCGACCCTTCTGCCCCAGTTGACGTTGCAGTTGAGACTGAGTCGCAATATCATTCCGGTAGAGCATCAATGCCTGGACGCAACGACCCATCCCAGCCCATTCGAGTCCCGTTGACCCAGTTGCGGCGCGGTCAGCGGGCGATTGTTGATTGCTCAGAACTGACCGACCTCCCGGAAGGCGATCGCTGCCTCCTTCATGCCATGGGCATGCACCACGAATGTGAAGTGCGAGTCTGCCGACCGGGGACGCCGTGCATTGTTCAAATCGACAGCACACGCCTGGGAATCTCCGGAGATGTTGCTCGGAAGATCTTCGTGACGCCGATTGCCGACTCGCCGGGTTCGTCCGGCGCCCCGGAAACGCGCGCGTGACGTCCAGCCCCACCGCACCCGGCGCCGGTGGCCGCGACGGAATCCCGCGCATTGCGGTCCTTGGCAATCCAAATACCGGCAAGACCACGCTCTTCAACCGACTGTGCGGCATGCGTGCTCGCACAGCAAACTTTCCGGGGTCCACCGTTGAGGGACGGATCGGCACACATCGCGCGCCGGACGGTCGGGCCGAGTTGCAATTGGTTGACCTTCCCGGCACCTACTCACTGACGATCGATATGCCCGAAGCGCGCGTGTGTCGCGACTGCCTGAGCGGCTCGCTTGATGGCATTGAACCGAACGCCATGCTGGTCGTGGTGGATGCCACCAACCTCCGCCGCAACTTGCAGTTTGCAGCGCAAGTCCTGCTGCACCGACATCCGGCGGTGGTGGCACTCAATATGTGGGATGTGGCACGCACGCGCACCTCGCGCGTTGATCCAGCGGAACTTGCGCGCCGACTTGGATGCCCGGTTGTTCCCGTTTCTGGCCGAAGTGGCGAAGGGCTCGCAGCGCTTGACGTTGCGCTTGACACCGTCACCACCCTGCCATTTGAAAGCGATGCGCTGATTGCGCGCTTACAGAAGTTGCCGCCAGCGGAAGCAACGCCCACCGCACTGGCAGCATGGTCCGCCAACGTGGTGCGAGCTGCAACCACCGAAACTGCGTCGATTGATGACGATCGCGGCGCGCTCATTGATCGCATTGATGCGGCACTCACCCATCCGTTGCTTGGCATTGGTGTGTTTCTTGCCATCATGGCCGCGCTCTTTGCGGCGATCTTCTTGGTGGCATCGGTACCGATGGACCTGATTGACTTTCTGTTTGGGCGGGTGGCGGACGGCGTGCGCGCTGCGCTACCGAACGGCATCATTGCCGATCTCCTTGCCGATGGCGTGCTACGCGGCATCGGCGGAGTGCTTGTGTTCCTGCCGCAAATCTGCCTGCTGTTCTTCTTGGTGTCCCTGCTTGAAGATTCTGGATATCTGGCGCGCGCAGCGTTTGCGGTGGATCGGGTCATGCGACGATTTGGTTTAAGCGGGTTGTCGTTCGTACCGCTCCTCTCCAGTCATGCGTGCGCGCTCCCAGGAATCATGAGCACCCGGCTGATCCGCGATGACCGCGAACGCTTGGCCACCATTCTGGTTGCGCCGTTCATGAGTTGCAGCGCGCGACTGCCGGTGTATGTGTTACTCATTGGGATTCTTTCGATCGGCAAGCCTGCGTGGTTTGCAGGGGTCGCCTTTGCGGGCTGCTATGCGCTGGGCGCAGCCGCCGGACTCGTCAGCGCGCTGATTGCGCGGCGCACCATTCTGCGCGGCCCGGCACGCGCGCTGGTACTGGAATTGCCGCCCTATCGACGCCCAAGTGTTCGAAATGCTGCGTTGGTCACGTGGGACCGGGCCAACGTGTTTATCCGTAATGCCGGCACCACCATCTTGGCAATCTCCATTGTCATGTGGTGGCTCAGCGCATTCCCCCGCGTGAACGGCGATGCGCACCAGCAACAGGCGGAGAGCTTCGCCGGACAGATTGGCGATGCGCTTCAGCCAGTCTTTGCTCCGCTCGGGTTCGATAGCCAACTGACCGTCGGAGTGATGACCAGTTTCATGGCGCGAGAAGTCTTTGTCAGCACCATGGGCGTGCTGGCGGGCGCTGGAAGCGGCGCGGATGTCAGCGATCAAGGCGTGATCGAACAGGTCGCCACCATGGCTCGTACCGACGGTACGCCGGTCTTTGATACAGCAACATCAGCCGCCGCCTTGGTGTTCTTTGTGCTTGCCATGCAGTGCCTGCCCACGCTTGCCGTCACCCGGCGCGAAACAGGATCATGGAAGTGGCCGGCGTTGCAATTGGGCTGGATGACCATTGTTGCGTACGGGGCGGCGTTTATCACATACACAGTGGTCCACATGGCCACAGGAGTCCACTAAATGCCTTGGAACGACTGGCAATTTCTGGTTGCAACTGGCGGAGCGGTGCTGGCTCTTGCGTTCGTCATCAAGCCACTCTTGGCAAGTCGTAAGGATGCTGCTTGCGGCGGCTGCGGACCAGCGCAGACAAACCGAGCGAAGCGAACCACACTCACCATTGGTAACACTGAGCAGGACCAAACGCGCTGACACTGCACGTGTACATGCCGTACTGCTCCCGGTGTTTGCGCAGCAGCAACTGCTCCCGTTGATTGCGTAGCACCAATTACTTCTTCAATAGCGCCCGCACCATCAGCAGATCTGCCGGCGTGGTCACCTTGATATTGCGCGGATCGCCATCAACAACGATGACTTCTGCGCCAAGGCGCTCGACCAGCATGGCGTCGTCAGTCGCACCATCAAGCCCCGGCTGCGCGTAGGCGCGGCGCAACAGTTCAGCGCGGAACACCTGCGGAGTCTGCACCGCAACCAGTCGTTCGCGCGGAATGGTGCCCACTACTTTGCGCCCACGAACCTTGGTGGAGTCAGAGATTTCGCCAAGAATCATGTCAGAAATGGCGTCTGCTTCCTCGGCGTCCACTGCGTCTTCAGAGACCTTCTTCAGGGTGGAAGTCACTGGATCGCCAGGAATCACTGCATCATGTACGCGCGCTGCATCAAAGACGCGGGCAATCAACTCTTCACTGGCCATCGGTCGCGCACCGTCATGAACGGCCACGTGCGTGCAGTCAGCCGGCACCTCGGCAAGCGCATTACGAACGGTTTCCCAACGCTCCACAGTACCGCCCGCCACCACCTTGGCACCGTGGAAACCCAATTGATTGCCATAGCGATCGCGGAACGCGTCAACCTCATCAGGCGGTGCTGCAACGATGATCACTGCAACATCTTCGCGCCGCGTAAAGAGTTCAACAGTGCGCAGGATCATCGGGCGCCCGCCCACATCTTGCGCAAGCTTGTCGACGCCGCCAAATCGGCTACTGCGTCCCGCTGCTGGAATGATCACGGCTACGCGGAATGCGTTCATTTGCTACTCCATTGCGCGGGCGCAGGAAATTGTGGGCGTTGCAGCGCCATGAGTGTCATGGCAGTACCAAAGTTGCGGGTACGTGGGAAGACGCGGTCGTCCCACGTTCCGTCTTGGTCACGCACCGCAAACAGCAACTGCTCGAATTGCCGCCGATATTCCGGGCGTTCTGCGGCGGGGAGCAATTCAACGGCGTCGCACGCGTTGTAGAAACCAAAGAAGAAGTAGTACGGCGCAACGCCGTAAGGGCCAACGTGTGTTCCTGATTTCTTACGGCGGATTTCTAATTGCCGCCAGTTATCAAGAAATGCATCCACCGCGCGGCGAACACTGGCAACGTCTGATCGACCCGCACGCATAAGCACGCTTTCGCTGCAGACCATCCGTCCGATCGCTCCAGGAATGGAACGAGCCGGCTCACGGGTCTGCCGCTGTGCGCTGTATGCAAAGTTTCCGTCTTCCGTCCGGCAGCGCTGTAACGCATCAAGGGCGCGCGTGACCACTGCCCCGTCCACTGGCAATCCCTGTGCCCGTGCTTCAAACAGCACTTGCAAACATGGGGGCGTCATGAACGGGGACGCGGGCGAAGGTGTCTCAATACCAGGTTGCCGCGCGTAGTTCCAGCCACCGACTTCAGGAATCTCAGTCTTCTGAATGGCATCCAAGTACCAGCGCAGTGCTGCGTCCGTTTCCGTTTCCATTCCCGCGGGCACCACTTTGGCGGCACGCAGCACCAAGAGGAAACGCGCGCCGTAGCAGTAGCCCCAACCGCGCACGTCATAGCCCGCCTCGTACACCGGGTTCATGAGTGGCTCGCGGATCCCGGCACAGATGAATATGCAAGCGTTACGAACCGCTTCTTGTCGTGCAGCATCCGATGCATATCCGGGCGTGCGCACCAAGCATTCGCCGACGATTCCAGTTCCACCGATGCGGTAGCCAACCGGAATCTCTCCGCCGACGCGGTACACACCTTCGTACGGCCATTGCGCTTTCGGGGTGCCTTCTTGCGCTGAAAGGAGGAAGGCAATTCCCTTCTGAACCGCCACCTCAATGGCAGCGGCATCAGGTGGAACTGGTGGCCCAAGTGGCGCAGCGGTAGCAGCATCACGCGCCGTGACGGGCTGCACATCGCCAGCGAAAGCGCGTTCATGCAACATGCAGAGTGCGGCAAAGCTGGCAACAGTGGCAACGGTTCCGATACGGGTCAACGCGGCGATCTTCATGCTGACTCCTCCGGCGTTTCAACCACCTGTACCGCTGCAGCGCCCGCGCGCGGCGAATACAAGTGGACATGCATGTCACCAAAGGTTCGAACTTCTGGACCGTTGAAACCAGCGATCGTGCGCTCATCGCCTTCTAAGACGTACGGCAAACGCAACACCATCCAACCGCGGTCACCCATCGCGCCACGCAGGCGCGCGCACTGGTCCAAGATGCGTCGCTTGCCGCTGGTCTGTTCCGCGATCGGATACGGCGGATCGACAAAGATGACGTCGACTACTTCCTTCAGTTCCGCCAGGAGCGCGGGCGCAAGCGCATCTGCTTGCAGCGCTCGTGATCGCGCGCCAAGACCAAGCATGTCAATATTCTTGCGCATGCAGTCGTAGACGCCGCGGTCACGTTCGACAAAGATGGCAAACCGAGCGCCGCGGCTCAAAGCCTCAAGACCCATGGTGCCAACGCCCGCAAAGAGGTCGAGGACCACGGCATCCTCAAACCAGCCGCGCAGGATGTTGAAGATGCTTTCCTTGACCCGGCCGGTCATCGGACGCGTCACTTCCTCGCCATTGGGGGTGTGGAGAATCCGCGATCGATGCTCGCCGCCCATGATTGTTACGCGTGAATGCACGGGTTGAGGATACGTCCTGCTACATTTCCACGCGCGTGCCGCAGCCTTTCGACCAACTTCCATCGAGCGTTCTTGCCCTCTCGCGGGCGGTACGGATTGGGGGTGGCAAAGTCCCCGCGCTGCTGGTGCATCCATACTTTGATCGCAACACCGGCACAGTGCTGCGCCCCGCCCCGGTACTGGTTTGGATGCACGGGCGAACCGTCACCAAAGAACTTGACCCAGGCCGTTACCTCCGACTGGCACGCGCGGGCATTGCCACCTGTGCTGTTGATCTGCCCGGGCACGGCGAACGCCTGGATGCACTGCGACAAGCGCCCGAAGAAACGCTCGGAGTGGTCGAGCAGATGGTTGGCGAACTTGATGCAGTTGTTGCGGATCTCGACGCTTCCGGCGAGCACCTCGGCTGCAAGCGCGCCTTGGGCGGCATGAGCGCTGGCGGCATGGCGGCTCTGGTTCGCCTGACGCGCCCGCACACCTTTGATGCCGCAGTGGTGGAATGCACCACCGGAAGCTGGCGCTGGCAGCAACACCGC
>DBCE01000162.1 GCA_002292895.1 Phycisphaerales bacterium UBA966 | reverse complement strand
CACTTCGCCGCGCCGACATGATGGCGTGATACTTACCGCTGCCCAAGAACGCGTCCTCTTCATGCAGTTCAACTACGCGCGCTACCGGATGAATCGGATCCAGAAGACTTTGCGTGGTCGCGCACCGGGAGCTGAACAAGCAAAGGAACTGCTCCGGTGGAACCGCACCGCCACTGCGTACCGCGAGCAAATTGCCGAAACTAATTTAGCGCTCGTCTTGGCCATGGCCAAGCGTGTTCGTCTCGGTGAAGGTGAATACGCAGACCTGATCGGCGAAGGCAACATGGCGCTGATGCGGTCCGTGGACAAGTTCGATTGCGGCCGAGGTTTCAAGTTCAGCACCTATGCGTGCCGCTCGATTCTCAAGGCATTTAGCCGTCATGGAATCAAGGTTTCCAAGCACAAGCAACGCTTCCCCGTGGAGTTTGATCCAGCGCTTGAACAAGGCGACGGCGTTGCTTCCATCCGTGCTGCGTCGGAACGGCAAGATGCCGCGGAAGTCCGCGACATTGTTGAATCAAACCGCGCGGATCTCACCGAGATCGAACGCGAAGTCGTCATGCACCGCTTTGCGTTCCAAGGTCTTGATCAAGGCCGAACCCCAACCCTGGCTCAAGTGGGGAACCTCATTGGCCTTACCAAGGAACGCGTTCGGCAGATTCAGAATCAGGCATTGGCAAAGATTCGCATGACCCTTGAGGGCGCGTGCACCGGTGGTCGATCAGGTAACGGCCATACATCTCCGGTCATCGCCATCAACTAACACTGGCGGTCGCTCATCGCGTTCAGTTCGCTCGCGCACCGCGACGCGATGCCAGCACTGCTGTGCCCGCGATCAAGGCCGTGCTCACCGCGTGTGCCACTGCAAACAAGACGATGACGGATGCGTAGTCGGCGTAACCAGGCGCTGCCTCGTTGCCGATGGCGCTCGCAAGGACGATCGAGAGCGTGGTTCCTGCAAAGAATCCAACGTCGCCCGCTGCTCGGAAGGAGCCAAGAGCAACGGTCGATCCTCCGCTCTCCGCGGCGATCGCCAGTGAACTTGAGAACAGCGCGCCGGCACTGATTCCAACGGCAAACATCGTCACAGCCATGGCTGCTTGGTTTGACGCAGCAAACGGAATCATGGCAAACGCCAGTGCGTACACCACGCCGGCTGCGATACGTACGCGCAGGCTGCCAACGCGGTCACAGAGCGCGCCAGCGGGACCCGTGCACACCGCCATCAACAACAGCGGCAGGCCAATCAACCATCCCCGTTGACCCTTGGTGTAGCCAAGAAATCCAGCCAATACCAATGGAAGCGTGGTGGTAATGAGACCGCCCGTGGCGCGGTCGAAGAATGCCATCACGCAACTCCACAGGAGCGGCCGAGGGCGATCGTCAAGCCGCCCCAGGGGAACTCGCCCGGCATGCGAGGCGCCGCTTGCAACCAACGGACCGGTCTCTGGCTCAACGGCTGCGATCCCACCGAGCCAACGTCGAAAGACCAGCGCGCCAATGGCCACCAACACGCTCGCAAGCGCAGACACCCCAAAGACCGCAAGTGCCACGTCCGATCCCGACGCCGCGTCGTCGCTGCCGCCCGCCACGCGCTGCGCTGCTAACCCTCCGGCAACGGCACCAAGTCCCAGGCCAAGGAGGAGCGGCGTGGATGCAAGGCCAAGGCCCCGCGCGGCATGCGGTCCGGAATTACGCCGAACTAAGTCAAAGAGCGACGCAAACACCACCACATCAGTGATGCCCTCCGCTGCGCGCACGGCGAGCGATGACCACAGTCCAATCGGCGCCGAAAGGAGACCCAAGAGCACTGCGTCGGCCAATGAGGCGATGACGAGCATCCACACCGGACCCGCCCGACGGCGCCACCACAACAACAGCGGCACCGCAGCGACCGCGCCGAGCAGGTTGATCGCCATGAAGACCTGTGCTTCCTTGACGGTGGCACCGTAGCGATCAACAAACAGTTCCTTTAAGACCGGTGCCGCCATGGTGTCAGGCATGGCCGAAAGCACCAGTAGCAAGGCAATCAGGGACAGTGTCGATCGGCGGTTCACGGCAGCCGCAAGACTAGCCGCGCCGGGGTTACACTTCCTCACCACAACGCGTAAAACGCAGGAGATCTGATACATGGCAGCGAGTAAGGTCTATGACTCACCAGCGAGCGCGCTTGCAGGCATCGTCCACGATGGCATGAGCGTCGCCGTGGGCGGATTCGGCCTGTGCGGCATTCCGGAACAACTCATCATGGCGCTCCGGGATTCCGGTGCCCGCGAGTTGACCTGCGTCTCCAACAATGCTGGCGTTGATGACTGGGGGCTGGGGCTGCTGCTGCAGACCCGGCAGATTCGCAAGATGGTTTCCAGTTATGTGGGGGAGAACGCTGAGTTTGAGCGCCAGTACATGAGCGGCGAGCTGCAGTTGGAATTCACGCCGCAAGGAACCCTGGCGGAACGCATGCGCGCCGGTGGCGCTGGGATCGCTGGCTTCTACACCAAGACTGGGGTGGGAACAGTGGTCGCTGCAGGCAAGCCCCACATGGAGTTTGACGGCGCCGAGTACGTGCTCGAGCGCGGCATTCGCACCGACCTGTCGCTGGTCAAGGCGTGGAAAGCTGACCCGGCAGGAAATTTGGTGTATCGAAAGACCGCCCGCAACTTCAACCCCATGGCCGCCACCTGCGGCGCCATCACCATTGCGGAGGTGGAAGAGCTGGTAGCCCTCGGTGACATCGACCCCGATGACGTGGACACCCCGGGAATCTTTGTGCAGCGCATCGTTGTGACCGTTTCTGAAAAACGCATTGAGCAACGAACCGTCTCTGGCGCCTAAATGACCCGCAGCCGGTGCTGAAGGACTGAAACACGGTCGGCGAACCTCGCGCGGCCGCGCCAGCAAGCGTCCGTTGTTGGTTATCAGTCGCAAATCATAAAAGTCGTGTGATGACTGCAACGGACCGCGCCGATCCGATGCGATACGGCGCCGACTCGTGCGTTCCTCATCCGCCACGATCCACGCTTCCTGCGACAATTCCACCTCCCGACTTCTCGGAGACCAGATCATGCCACTCACACCATCCCGCATCGCCCGTCTTGACCACATCGCACCTCGGCTTCGCGCGCTGTTTGCAGCCATCGCCATGGTGACCCTTGCAGGGGTCGCAACATCGCCGGCATCTGCACAGTTCGGTGGTCGAGGGGGTTTCGCCCAGGCATTCCAGCCCGACATCATGCAGCGCGATGTGACGCTGATGACCAGTTCGCTGGGCCTTGAAGAGTGGCAACGACCGATTGTGGAAGCACTGCTTCAGGATTACATGTCCAACTTCAACACCGGAGTTGAAGCACTCAAGGACCGCATGAAAGTGGCATCGGAGGACGCGGGGAAAATTGCCAAGTCAAATGGCGGCGACGCAGTCCTTGAGAAGATCATGGCGCCACTCAATTCATGGCGCACCGAGAAGGCGCAGATGCTGGACAAGTTCATGTCCGACCTCAAGAGCCAGTTGGGTCCGCAGCAGCTTGAACGGTGGCCGAGTTTTGAACGCGCGCTGCGTCGCGAGCGATTGCTCCCGGACGGCGACCTTTCCGGCGAGAGCGTTGATCTCTTTGCCGTACTGACGCGCATGCAATTGACTCCAGCCGAACAAGATGCTGTCAAGCAACCACTTGCCGCATATGAATTGATGCTCGACGAAGCGTTGGTGACCCGCACATCCAGCATGGCCGTGTTGGATCGCGAATTGTCCGACGCCATGACCTCGATGAACTACGAACGTGGTGCTGACATTCAGGATAAAGTCATGGTGGTTCGCATCGGTGTGCGTTCCGCCAACGATGCCGGTATCGAATTGCTCGCGGCAGCCCTGGGCGATCGCGGCGACGAGTTCCGCACGCGTGCGCTCGAAGCCGGATACCCGGACGTATTCCGACCGCACCCCGTGATGATCCTGATGCAGCAGGCCTACGCGCTGCCATCCCTCAGTCCTGAGCAAACCGCACAGATTGATGCACTCATGACGGAGTTTGGCACGGCATGCCGAGAGGCCAACATGAAGATCTACGAGGCAGTGCGCGTGGATCAACCGAAAGCACCACGCAAGCGCGTGCAAGCAGCAGCCGATCGCAAGTCGGGCGCAGCGGGCAGCGCTCCCAATACTCCGCAAGGAGCAAATTCCACTGATCCAGTGGTGAAGGCTCGCGTTGAACGCGAGACCATGGGCGCGCCGTTCCGCGATCGCTTGCTGGCGATTCTGACCGATGAACAGAAGGCTGAACTGCCAGGCGGCGTGAAGGTCGAATCCGCAGAGGCCCAAAAGCCAGACTCCGATTCGCCTGACACGCCCAAGGGTCGCCGCGCAGCCAAGGTGGCCGTTGAGTCGGAAGCCCCGGTTGCAGGAACAACTGGTAAGGGTCGCGATCAACGTGCCCTCGGCGACTCCAAGCGCTCGGGCAGCAAGAGCCAGGCCGAACCCGCAGCGAAACCAGAGTAAATCGAGCATCGATGGATCACGACGTCCAAGGCATTCCACTTCCAGCCGCCGGCCTTGATGCCGCGGCTTTCGCATCCATTGGTGGCGATGCATCGCTGCGTGATCGATGCAAGTTGTTCGGCATTGAATGGGCCGAGGCTGTTCCAGAATCCACCGACGACGCGTCGGCGCGGATTCCACCGGACGTCGCGGTGCGTCTGCGGGTTGTGCCGCTGCGCGTTGAACGTGGCAAATTGTTCGTGGCGATGATCGACCCGCTCGATATCGCTGCCGTTGATGAAACTGCAGCGCACGCGCGCATGCCGGTTTCACGCATTGGCCTTGATGGCGGTCTGTTTAGTGAATTGATGCGTGCCGTGTATGGAACCACGGCGGCACGCATGGCCGAAAGCCTTGCCGAAGACAGCGGCGTTGGCGGCGGCGAGGTTGATCACAACCTTGATGCTATTGAGGCGGATGATGTGCACCGGATGGCGGAGCAGCCAACGCTCATCAACCTGGTCAACCTGATCATTCTTGAAGCGATTCAGAATCGCACTTCCGACATTCACATTGAGCCGTTTGAAACGGAACTCAAGGTCAAGTACCGCATCGACGGCGTGCTCATCGAGCAGCCATCGCCGCCGAAACACTTGCAGCCCGCGCTGCTTGGCCGCGTCAAGATCATGGCCAATATGAACATCGCTGAGCGCTATGTGCCACAGGATGGCCACATCACGCTGCGCTTTGAAGGCCGCAAAGTTGACATCCGCGTCAGCACCGTTCCCACCGTGTACGGCGAGAGCGTGGTCATGCGTATTTTGGATAAGAGTTCGCTGCCGCTCGATTTGATCAGCCTGGGCATGCGCGACCAAATGCGGGAAATCATGGATCGCATGATTCAGAAGCCGCACGGAATGGTGCTCGTCACCGGACCGACCGGAAGTGGCAAGACCACCACGCTGTACGCGTGCCTCAACAAGTTGTACGACCCGCGCAAGAAGATCATCACGATCGAAGATCCGGTTGAGTATGAACTCAATGGAATCAACCAGATCCCGGTGAACCCAAAGCGTGGACTCACCTTTGCAACTGGCTTGCGCGCCATCCTCCGTCAAGACCCAGACGTCATCTTTGTGGGCGAAGTGCGCGACAATGAAACCGTGGACATTGCCATCCGTTCGGCACTCACGGGTCACTTGCTCTTCTCAACGCTGCACACCAACGATTCCATCTCATCGGTGGGACGACTGGTGGACATGGGCGCTGAGCCGTTCCTGATCGCCAGCGTGCTTGAAGGATTGCTCGCGCAACGCCTGGGCCGAAGACTGTGCCGCGAATGCACCGTGCGCCTGCCGATGACTGAAGAGACAGCCGCTCGCATCTCGCCTGAAGAGCGCGATCTGTTCGTGAACGGTGTTGCGGTTGGCAAGGGCTGCGAGAAGTGCAACGGCTCTGGCTTCCGCGGACGAATGGGCTTCTATGAGATTGCGCGAATCAATGCGCGACTTCGCGAAGGAATCAGTAAGAACAAACCAGCACTCGACCTGCGTGGCATGGTTGGTACTGACTTCCAACCCATGCGCTTTGACGGCATGGCAAAGGCCGCTGCAGGGCTCACCACGATCGATGAAGTGCTCCGCGCCACTCAGGACATTGACGACGCGTAACGCGTCGGCACCACCCACTCATGCCGTCATATCGACATCAATCCATGGACAGCGGAGGCGCGATCGCAAGTGGCGTGATCATGGCTCCGGATCGAGCGACCGCTATGCGATTGCTGCAAGGGCAGGGCTTGTTGCCAATGCAACTTGAGGCTTCGGATACTGACGTCATCCAGAAACCATCGTTCGCGCAACGCGCTGCACCGGGCGAAGCGGGGGCTTCCGGGACTGATCCGATTGCCTATGTCAAAGGTCTGTTCCGTACTGGTTCCGGTCGACCAACTCTCAAGCGCACCGAGCTTGCAAACATCATTCGCGAACTGGCCACCGCGATTGAGGCGGGACTTCCACTTCTGAATGCGCTCAAGACCGTGCGCCGCCAAGCCAGCGGCAAGGCGCAACCGGTGATTCTGGATTTCATCATCGAACGCGTGGAATCTGGCCGTCCGCTGCATGAAGCGATGGAAGAGTATGGCTTGCCCTTTGATGACATGATCATCGGCATGGTGCGCGCATCCGACGCTTCCGGGCGCATGAGTGAAGTCATGCACCAGCTTGCTGATCTCTTGGACCGCTCCGTGGAACTGCGCCGCGAACTGGTTGGCGCAACTATTTATCCGCTGATTGTGGCATGCATGATTGGCGTGAGCATCATCATTGCGGTGACGTTCCTGTTGCCACGATTGATGGCGCCCATCATCGGTCAGCCGGGAGTGACATTGCCCTTCCCCACCAAGGTGCTGATGGGCTTCGCAGACTTTATGTACGCGTGGTGGTGGCTGGTGCTGGTTCTGACAGTGGCGGGCGTAGTTGGCTTCCGCCGCTGGATGGAAGGCCCCAAGAACCGGCGCAAGATTGACCTGCTGCTCCTCAAGACCCCGATCGTTGGGAACCTAGTGCGAGACATTGCGGTCGCGCGCTTCACGCGCACCCTGGGAACGTTGGTTTCCGCAGGCCTTCCGATTCTGAGCGCCCTGAACATCGTGCGCGACACGCTCGGCAACACCGTGCTCATGGACGCCATCGACGGCGTGCAGGAAAAAGTCACCACCGGTCAATCGCTGGCGGAACCCCTTGAGAAGTGCGGGTTCTTTCCGCCGCTCCTGGTGCAGATTGTGAACATCGGCGAACGGTCCGGACGGCTCGAACCGATGCTCCTGCACGCAGCCACGGCGTTTGACCGCCAAGTGAACACCTCCCTGAAACTGTTCACCAAGCTGTTGCCGCCCGTCCTGATGGTGCTGATGGCAATGATTGCGGCGTTCGTCCTTGCTGGCATCTTGCTCCCCTTGATGGAGATGCAAAAGGCCCTCGGCGGCTGACGGAAAATAGTTATTGGACTTTACTTAGATTCACCGGGATGGACGATGTCAGATCGGACCGAGTTGTGCGTTCAATGCGTACAACACGTAGCCGTGAGCCTCTCCTCTACCTCTGACACGAATTCATTGAAACCCATGCGAACCGACCGCTTCCGCCGCCCTGCCCGCCACGCACGCCGAGCCTTCTCGCTGGTCGAGTTGATCGTTGCCGTCACCATCATGGCCATCTTGGCCGCGTTGGTGGTGCCGCGAGTCTCGCAATGGATCGGCTTTACCAAAGGCAAGACCGCACGGGCTGACGCTGAAACCATTTCCAACCAAGTGCGCATGTACATGACCGCCAAAGGAATGAGCACCCTGCCCAGTGACTTTGAACTGGTCGAACTCACCGAAGGCGACGGCGCGCTGCTCAACAAGAACCAAATCATGGACCCCTGGAACAACCCGTACCAGATCCGTATCCCCGGCGAAATCAACCTGGACTTTGACGTCTACAGCTTCGGCGCCGATGGCCAAGCGGGCGGCGAAGGCGAAGGTGCGGATGTCGTAGCGGGCGACAAGCGCAACTGACACGCGCCAGCGTGCCTACTTTCATGCCCCACGCACGCACCATCCACTCCGCACACCCAGTCGCTACGCGGCGAGCGTTCACGCTCATCGAGTTGATTGTGGTGGTGGTGGTCTTGGGCATTGCAGCAGCAGCCATCGTGCCAAAATTCACTGGCACTGCTCGGCAAGAAGCGGACAACGCGGTCGATCAAGTTGCCGAACTCTTGCGGCTCTTTGCGTATCGACAATCCCTCAGTGCACAACAAGTGGCGCTGTGGCGCGACGGCAATGATGGTCGCATTCATTTGCTGGTGATGGACAGTGATCCAGAGGATCCGGAAGCCATTCCTGCATGGCGACCCGACCGATTTGCAGCCCCAGTCAGCCTGCCACTGGGCGTGGAATTGGTGGAGATTCAGAATAACGATCAACGCGTTGATCCAACCGAATGGACCATCGCCAGTGTCCCTGGCGGCGAACGCCCCAAGATTGCCATTCGCATTGTTGGAATGGGTGTTGATTCCACCGTCGCCCTGCCACAAGGATCACCAAGCGTTGTGCGCGTTGATGCCGACAAGCCCGCGCCGTTTGCGCGTGAGCCGATCGACCTCAGCCGCGCGGGACGGGACTTTGAGCCATGGTGATGCAACGCCTGTCATCCGTGCGACGCTTGCGTACTGCGCGTAGTGGCTGGGCGCTCATTGATGTCATCATCGGTGGTGTCATTCTTGGTATCGGTTTGGCAGCGGTGATTTCCATCGCCGAACGATCGCTTGCTATGCAACAGCGCTCGGAACGCGAATTGGTAGCTGCGCAACTCTTGGACGGTTTGCTGAATGAAGTACTTGCGGTTGGCGTGGTGGAGTGGCAACTGTCGCGCGCATCGGATGGTGCATTCGATGCGCCGTTCGACAAGTGGCAGTGGCAACTTGATATCCAGAAGCATGGGCTTGGCGATCCGTATTCAGTGATGGCCATTGCGCGCGACGATCGCAATTTGGAGTATCGAGTGGACACGCTGATGGCGCCGCGCCCGGAGAACACGGAAGATCCGGTTCGAACGCCGGAGACTCCAATTGATCGTGAGGCACGCTATGAAGCGCAGCAATAAGCGCCATGCACAGCTTGGATTCACGCTCATCGAACTGGTAGTCGCCGGAACGATTGCGGCGATGGTGTTGATGGCCGTGACGTTTGCTTTGGCGCAACTCAGCAAGACGCGCAATATCGCGCGCGAGCGCGTCGAGGCGTTTCAGCGTGCCAGCATGTCGATCGAAGCATTGCGCCGTGATATTGCTGCGATGATTCGCACTGACGACCTCTTTGACACGCGGTTCCTGCTGACAACGCGCGAAGCCAGTTCGCGAACCGGTGGACATGAACGAAGCGATTTATTGATGTTCAATATTTCGCTGCGCCCGCTGCATCCCATCGAGTACCAAGGCGAAGGTCGCGAATACGAAACGCAGTACCGCGTTGAGGATGATGAACTCGGCTCCGCCCTGTGGCGCCGACGCGACATGGCTCCCGATGAACGCCCCGATGGCGGCGGACTCGCCGAGCCAATCGCTGACGGCGTTGTTGGATTCCTTGTGGAAGCAAGCGACGGCGAAGGCGGCTGGCGCACCGAGTGGGACTCAGATGTTGATGGAGTGCCGAAACTCGTGCGCGTCACTGTCACGGCTACGGGCATCCCTGTTGGATCAGACAGCGTGAGCCTTACCCCGGATGTTGATCTGCGCACGGTGGTTGCCATTGATCGATTGATCGCGCCGAAGCCAGACCCGGAGCCAGAGGAAGATCAGCCAACGACCGAGACACCCGCAGGAGGCACGGCTGCCGGCGCGGGTGGTACTGGTGGTACCGGCGGCGCGGTAGGTGCTGGCGGTGGCGGCGGCGCAGGAACGCTTGCACCCACTGGTGCTGGTGGCATGCCAGCAACCGGCGGGCGTGGCCCGGGCGGCGGTCAGGGCATGGGTGGCGTTCAAGGAATGAGTGGTGGTGGGCGCGGCGGTCCAGGCATGAGTGGTGGCGGACGCGGTGGAACAGGGACGGGCAGCGGACGTCCAGGTGGCGGCGGCGGTCGCGGAGGTCAGCAATGATGATGTTTGCACCAATCCGTCATGGCTGCACAGCGATGAACACACCAATGTCGCAACGCGCAACGGCTCGCCGCGGCAGCGTGGTAGTGGTGGTGGTGTGGGCAGTGGCCGTTGCTGCGGTGCTGGTTTCTGCCACACAAATCGTGACGTTCCGCCAAGCGGTGGTCGGACGCGAAACGCTCGCGCGTGTGCAAGCACGATGGGCTGCGCGCGCAGGCATGGAGCAAATGGTGGCGATCATGGAGTTCCACCTTGAGAACGCTGACCCCGATGATCCAATGGCGGTCGTACGGGACATGGAAGAGCACGCCACTGGAACGACCGCCACTGGCAGTTGGGACATCCGACATTTCCTTGACGGGCTTGAATGGGCTGGTCCTCTTGATGAGGGTGCCAAGCTCAACATCAACGTGGCCACCAGCGTGCAACTCACCAACATTCCGAACATGACGCCTGATGTGGTCGACGCCATCGTCGACTGGCGCGATGCGGATGACAATGTCCAAGGCTTGGGTGCCGAGAGCGACTACTACTCCAATCGCTCGCTTGGCTACAAGCCCCGCAATGGCAATTTCCGCAGCTTTGCTGAATTGGAGTTGGTTGCTGGCGCATGGCCGCAGTACGTCCGCGGCGAGGACTGGAATCTCAACGGACGCCTTGATCCCAACGAGAATGATGGAAACAAGAGCTTTCCGAATGACAAGCCTGATGGCAAACTCGACGGCGGGTGGTCAAAGTTCCTGACTGCCACCTCCGTGCAAAGCCCAATGTCGCTGAGTGGCGAAGAAAAATTGCCACTGAAGGGCGCCGATCCGGAGTCGCTCACCAAGCGACTGGGAATTGATGCTGATCAAGCGAAAGCATTGGCAACGTATGGCAACCAGGCAAATGCCAAGCCGGAGGCGCTGATTGCCACGCCGCTGAGTCAGCTGAGTACGCCTGCTGGTGCGGGTGGTACGGGTGGCACGGGTAGCAGTGGCGGCGGGAGTGGCAGCACCGGAGGCAAGACCGGCGGCGGCACGAGTGGCGGTGGCAGCACGGGCGGCGGTCGCGGTACGGGTGGTGGTAGCAGTGGCGGAATGTCCGTGAGTACCGGCGGCGGAGCGCAAAGTGTTTCAGGCGGAGCAGCGGGCGGTCGGGGGGCCACTAGCGCCGGGGGGTCATCATCGGCGGGCGGCGGATCGAGCGGCCGTTCCAGTAGCGGTCGATCAAGCGGCGGTACCGGCGGTGCCTCCGCTGTGGCGAACCTCACCAATGCGCAACTGCGAGCGGTCTTACGCGAAACCACCGCGGATGACTTCACCAAGCCGGTGCCCGGACGCATGAATATCAACACCGTACCGGACTCGGTACTCAAGGAAGTCCTGGAGATTGATCCGCGCTTGGCGGATGCCATCATCGCTCGCCGACGCGCCAAACCGGAAGGCATTACCAGCCTCGCCGACCTTTCGGACATGTCCGGCATTAATCCCACGGTTCTTACTCAACTTGCCACGCAATTTGATGTCACCAGCAGCGTGTATACCGTGACGAGCCGCGGCCGAGCCGCCTCAACGAGTGCCGAAGTTGAAATTGAGGCGGTCATTGATAAGTCTCAGCTTCCCGCCAAGATCATCTCCTACCGCGAGCAGTGAAACACGAATGAAGAAGTCACCAAAGAAGCCCGTAGTCCCCGCCCTCACGCGCGATCCCCGCGTGGTGGCAGTGATCCGCGCCACGCGCGATGGGTTCGAACTGACATCGCTGCGCACAAGCGATGGAGCAGTCAGCATGTTGGCTGCGCAGCACTTTGGTACCGACGACGAACGCGTGAGCAAGTGGATTGAAACCCAGCGCGCCGCACGTGCCATCGTTGCGCTTCCGGGCGCTGACGTCATCGTTCGTGCGGTGCAACTGCCGCCCGCTGATGAGGCGCGCCTTGAGGGCGCACTGCAACTGAATGCCAGCGCCTTTGTGCAAGGGCGAACTTCTGATTGGCGCGTGGCTTCGGCCCTGCTCCCGCGTGAACGTGGTGAAGGTATCCGTACTGGGCTTGTTGCTGAGTGGCCAGAAGATGCCAACCGCGCCGACATGCCAATCGGACTCAGTGAAGGACCGATGGTTTCATTTGCGCCAGCGATCGCAGGTCTCGCAGCTATTGCTTCGGTGACCGATGCTCCGCTGTTGTGGGTTGATTCAGCAAACGGCGTGCTTTCGGTGTGCGTTCCAACTACCCGCGGCTTGTTAGCACGAGTGATCCGCGCAGGTGGAAACGGCGAAGACATTGAGATTGCTGAGGTAGCGCAAGCAGTCGGCGAAGCGTGCGTGCATGCTGGTGTGCCCGGTGCCGAAATTCCAAACACCATTGAGCGGACCGTGCAAGCGGCCCGCGGCGCGCTGTCTGGTGGATTCGGTTGTGCCGATGCCGACCTCGAAAAACTATCAGCATTAGTGCGCGATTGCGATGAGGCTTCGGACCCGCAGTGGTGGCGCACGCATGGCCTGGCTGTTGGCATCGCGCTCGCCGCAAGCGGGCCTGCCATGCCATTGACCCGACTGCAATGGACTGACTTGAGCGCACGTCCGGACCGCGTTGGTGCACTGATTAACCGCATCTCTGAACCACGCACGGCGCGTCGCATCATGCTGGTGGGAATCTTGACGATCGCACTTGCGCCCCTTGCTGTGGAGGGCGCGCGTTTACTGCTTCTGCGCTGGAAACTCCCCGACCTTGAGGGATACGTGAAGGCAGAGGAACTCGATCGCAAGAAGCAGGCCATGTACCGCGTGCTTGGACGCCAAGGTGCTTCCATGACCAAGACGCTTTCCGACATTGCATGCAGTGCACCCGACGGTATTGAGGTGGAATTCATCAATGTTGCGCAGTCGGCCAAAGGCCAAGCGGTCACGGTGCGCGGCAAGGCTCGTGCCGCGGGCGGGCTGCAAGGCACCGAGATCATGTTGCAGATGGAGAAGCAACTGCGCGAAAGCGGAGCGTTTGAACAAGTGTTGCGGAACTCGGAAGCGCCAGACACGCGCGGCTATCAAGAGTTTGCAATCAACGCCACAGCGGTGCGGCCCACCTACACCGTGGCCTTCCCCGAAGCACAAGACTTTGCGCGCACATCCATGCGAGTCCGTCGCTACGGGCCACCGCCGGACGATGTTGACGCGGTGGCGTCGGGACTGGATACGCGGAACACTCCCGCACCGAGCTCGGCATCACGGTCAACTGGTGCATCCGATGTGACATCTGACGCCGCGTCTCCTGTGGCACCACGGTCAGGCAGCACGGTCGCCGCCGCTTCAGGCGATGAGCCGACCGACGGAGAAGCAACGGCAAGTAAAGAAAGCGGTCGTCAGGCGCGCGGCTCGGGACGGGGGAAGTCATCCGCCGGTACGACATCCACGCCGTCAGGCACAACCAGCCGCGGCGCATCAGCGACGGATAGTGCCGGTGAAGCGGCCGCGAATACTGAACCAGCTGATACCGCGACCGCCGATGCAGGCTCCACTGCGGCTGCAGGCGCTGACAGCAAATCCGCCGCCCGCGGAGCACGCGCTGCAGGCTCAGCGACGCGCGGTGGGCTGGCCACACGCGGCAACCTTGGCGGAAGCAGCGAAGTTGAGCCGCCGCCGCCAGTATTGAGTGAAAATGAAATCAAACGCATGAGCCGTGAAGAAGCACGCGAGGCCCTTGTAAAGGTCTCACGAGCACGACAGCGCGCCGATCTTGACGACGCAGTCAAGACTCGCCTGAAGACCGAGTTCGACCTTCTGCTCGAACGATGCAAGCACGAATGAAATCGAACGCTCCAGTGCAACTATGACCAATCTTCCCGCCAACCTCGAGAGCAGCATTCCCGCACCAGCGCGTGCCAAGAAGCGCCGTTCGTTCCGGAATCAAGCTGCTGATCTGCGCATGCGCTACGACGCGCTTCCGCGCCGGCAACAATGGCTCGTCATTGCAGTGCTTGTCGTGATTGCGTGGTTTGCGATTGATGAGTTGCTATGGTCATACGCGCGCGGATGGGCTTCCGAAAGCGAACGCATTGAAGCGGCGTTGGATCGTGGCGCCAAGCGCAACAGCACGGTGAGTGCTGACCTGCGCCGATCAGTGGCGACGTTTGGTCCAGTGGTTCCCCCTGGACCAGCAGCGGTCGGTCGCGAGGAACTGGCGCGTGCGATTGACGAAGTTGCCCGCAAGCACAAGGTAGCGGGCTACAGTTACGAAGCGCGGACTGGACAACGCGTGAAGGACAATGACGCTTCGCTGCTTGGTTCATCCATTGATCGCCTCCAGGCCGAAGTGAAATTTGAAACCACCGCAGACGAGTTGCCGAAATTCCTGGCAGACTTGGAATCGCACCCGATGATCGATGGCATCACTTCGTTGCGACTGCAGAAAAATGACCAGAATCGCAAGGTCACTGTGCAGGCAACCATTGAGACATGGGTGATCGCTGCAACCGGGAGGTCCGCACGATGAATCTGCAGTTTCAACTTCCATCCGGTATTCGTTGGTCAGGAATGTTGGTGGCCACGGTGTTGTGCGCAAGTGCTGGCGCGGTGGTGTTGGTGCAACACTCTGTCCCGCTGCTGCTTGACATCTTTCGCCCTTCGGCATCGATAGACGCGGTTGATGTCACTACGCCGCTGCTTGCGCAACATGAGACAACGCAGGGGACGTATGAGTCGCGCTTTGCGGGACGCTCGTTGTTCTTCGCCCCACAGGACTGGAAGCGCAAGATTCCGCCGCCACCACCACCGCCGCCGCCGTCCCCACCGCCGCCGCCGCCACAAGCACCAACCGAATACAGCGGCCCGAAAGTGGTCGGCATGCTCGGCAGCACCCTCTACCTTGAAGGCGCTCGCACCGTTGAACTCGGCAAGGACGCGGAAGGGATCACACTGGTCGAGATCATCTCGCCGTGGATGGTGAAGATCCGCCACAAGGGCAAGGAATACGACGTGGCGGTTGGTCAGAAGATGAATGAGGCGAACTTCAAGCCGCTGACGAGCGCGAGTACGCCGTCCGGCGTGACGGTCGAACCCGCCACGGGCGCCGGCGGGGTTGGAATCCGAAGCGGATCGGGCTCCGCAGGAACCATGGGCACCAAGACGGCCACGCCATCCGGCGCAGTGACGGGCGGAGGGGCCAGTGGCATTCAAAGCGGAACGGGGGCGAACGGAGCCGCTGCGGGAGCCGGTGGCTCGACCGAAGCTGCTGGGGGCTCTGGATCCGTTGGCGCTGCCGGGGCGAGTGGCAGTAACGGAGCGGGTGGCGCTGCCGGGGCAGCCGAAACCGCACCCGTCCTCAATTCCACGTCCGCTGTGCCGCCTATTCCCGCTGCAATCACCCAAGCGGCGGTCTCACGGATGGAGGTTGAGCCCGCCCGAACGGCGCTGGCACAGGTGGCGGCGGCCAGAGCGCGCCCAGACCTGAACGATGCCACTCGCCAGCGCCTGGAGGCCGAGGAGCAGTGGTTGGTCCAGCGCCTTGAGGATCTCACCCGCTAACGGGGCGGCGGGGACGGGGGTCGGGCGGCCGGAAGTACCGGCAGTATTTACTCCCAAAACCCCTCAGAAACCGGGGCTCGCCAGCAATCCACCACGGGGGACTGGCGTTTCTTAGTCAACGGACCCACACAGCCGATAGAACCTACAAGACCATGTTCTGGCTCCAATGAGCTCTAACTGGTCCCCGTCCAGATGGCTCCGTACCGAGCACCCTGGCACATCGCTTGGAGACCACATTTGCAGACTCGACACACCACCTCCCTTGCACTGCTCATTGCCCTGCTTGCGTCACCGGTCGGGCACGCGGCAACCGCTGCGTTCCAAGATTCGCCGCAGGAGCCGGGAAGCAACGGCGGCGACGGGATGAATCAGCCGATGGACCTGCCGCCAGAGGAGACGCCCGCTGTCGAGGCAGTCACGCCACCAGTCGCTGCAGAGTCGACACCCGCAACCGGACCGGACCGCGGACCTGGATCAGGCCGCAAGGCGCCAGTCACTGATGAACTGGTCGGACTCCAATTCCGTGACCAGGAAATCAAGACGCTCATCGACACCATCTCGCTGTGGACCGGCAAGGTGGTCATCCCGAAGCAAACTGCACTGACGCCGATCAAGATCACCATTGTCAGTGATCGCAAGATGCTCAAGAGCGAAGCGCTCAATCTGATCTTCCAAGCATTCCGCCTCAATGGACTCGGTGTTGTTGAAACCGAGGACATGATTCTGATTGACAGTCTGACGGAACTGAATCAGTTGCAGCCTGCCAAGGTGCTTGGGCCAGACGTTGACATCTCCCCGCTTCCTGAGAACGGAAACATTGTCATCAAGGTGTTCCGTATCAAGAACACCAAGGCTTCACAGGTGTTTGAACGCTTGCAAGATTCGTTGCCGAGTTACGCCACACTGCAAGTGGACAACAACTCCAACCAGATCATCTTGGAAGGCGACATTGCACTGGCGAAGCGCGTGCAGAACATGATTGACCTGCTTGATGTGGCCGCCTACGTGGACGTGCGCACCAAGACCATTCGACTGCTTTACCAAGACGCGCAGACGATTCAGGGCATCATTACTGAGCTATTTTCCTCGCGCGGCCCGTCGGGCGGAGCGTCCACTCCGCGCGCTGGTGGCGGACAGCCGCAACAGCCTGGGCAGAATCGCGGTCGCACTCCTGGTGCCGCTCAAGGCGGCGGTAGCGAACTGGTAGGTACCAGTGAGCAACTGGTGGTCACTGTGCTCCCGGCCACCAACAGCATGACTATTCGTGCTGAGCCGAGCATCATGAAGGAGATCGAGTCGCTGATCGAAGTGCTTGATGCTCCGTCATCGGAAACCACTGGTGGCATCTTCCGACTCTATGACCTGAAGTACACCGACCCACTCAAAGTGCAGGCGGTGCTGCAATCGCTGCTTGAGGGCGGCGGCGGCGCAGGCAGTGGCGCGCGACGAACAGGCGGCGCCGGCAACACTGGCGCATCACGGGTTCAAGGGCTCGGCGGCGGTGGCGGTGGTGGATCATCGGGTGCCGATGTGGCCATCGCCAACATCTTCCGCATTGAGGCGTACCCGGATTCCAACCGACTGATCATTGTCAGTAAGACTCCTGACAACTTCAAATGGCTCGACGAGTTGATTGAGGAGATTGATCGCCCGCTTCAAGCAGGCATGCCAAAGAACATCCCGCTCAAGCACGCAAGTGCAGTGGAGTTGGCGGAAATTCTCAACGCCCTGCTGGCGCAGTCTGGATCGACGGCATCGATTCGTGCACCTGAGGAAGGCCTCTCGGGAATCGACTTCAATGTTGCCAGCGGCGGAGCCAACGGGGCCTCAAACACCAATGCATTCACCAGTGGCAACACCAACCTCCCCGGAGGCGGTGGCTCGGGTGGCGGAATTCAGTTCCCATGGCAGTCCGGCCGTGGTGCCGGAGACACGGCCACGGAGGTCAGCGCACTGGTTGGCAAGAGCCGAGTGGTGCCCAATGCCGGTCAGAACTCACTGTTGATTCTGGCGCCGCCGGAGATTCAAGACAGTTTGGCCGACATTGTGCATGACCTTGATCAGCCTGGCCGCCAGGTGATGATCTCTGTGGTGCTTGCAGAAGTTCAGCTCGGAGATGACTTCCAGTTGGGTATCAAGTGGGGCCAGGGTGTTGGACCAGTCAACCCAAATAATGCGGTGGTGGTTGGCACAACGTTCGACGGCGAGAAGAGTGACATCTTCCCACCAGATCTCAACAAGTCCATCTTTGCCTTCGGCATTGATACCAACGTGATCCTGCAGGCGTTGGCTGAAGAGACATCGGTGCGCATTCTGCAACAGCCGCGCGTCTTTACCAGCGACAACAAGGAAGCGAAATTCTTCCAGGGACAGGACGTTCCGTTCCAAAGTTCAAGTCTGAGCGATCTGAAC
>DBCE01000260.1:5449-9946 GCA_002292895.1 Phycisphaerales bacterium UBA966 | reverse complement strand
AAATCGCCACCAGCGCGTTCCGTCGGAACCGAGCCACGCGTGTCGATCACCAAACTTACTGATGCTTGCTGCTACGCCGCGCCCAGCACACCAGCGAATGTCCGCATCACCCTGCTCAAAGTGGGTGCCTTGTTCGTCGGTCCAACGCAATTCAGCAACCCCGCGCGCGTGCAGGACCCGAAGCGCGCCAACGCGGGCTTGCTCACTGGCGATGATGGCATCAACCGTCGGTGCCGTTGGAATCGGCGCGGTAGATGTGCCAGCGCCCACAGTCGCAGCCGCGCCCGGCTCAGCGGCATCGGGCACGTCCATCGCGCGCGGCGCGCATGCGATCGGCACGGAAATTAGGAACGACACAAGCAGCACGGGTCGCCGAAGCAAAGCGTGCCATGGTTGCACGTTGCTCACAGTTCGCTCTGCATGACCTCACCGAGATGCTCGGAGAGTTCTTGCAGGTCCTCGTCGCGCAGCCGCGGATTGAGAACGCGGATCGGCGCGATGGTTTCATCCATGCCCCGCTTCTGCACCAACCACCATTCAGCGTTCTCTTGACGGTCCACGCGGACGTGGCGCAACAATCGCTTGCGCAACAGAATCAGGCACATCAACCAGCGGTAGGCGATGCGCTGCGGACGCTCGTCGCCTTCGAGGCGGTCGAAGAGTTCTAAGAGCGTGTCATCGTCCACCAGCAGTCGGCGCTTCTGGTCCGGCTCCGGCGCTGTAGTGCGCCAGAAGCACACGAGCCCCGCGGGGCGCGAGCCCGCACTCCATGCGTCCACCGCAAAGTCGCGGCGCACAAATTCGTGCCCACTTTCGTCGCCTTCCGGCGCGTCGCACAGGGTGGCCACGATCGGCTCACCCGGCACAAGCGCTCGGCCATCGGCGGCGCAGGAGGCGGTGAATCGACCAAGTTGAAACGAACCGGGGACGCGTGACATCGTGGACGCATCGTAGTGCGGAGCGGCACGGGAGGCATCCACCTATACTCGCCTCACCATGCTCGATCGGATAGCACAGATCTTCCGCGGCGACGAGCGCCTCGCCATAGCGATCGAGCTGGTGGTCATTTGGGCAGTGCTGTTTGTGGCGCTCCGTTTCCTGCGCGGAACCCGGGGTGCGGGCGTCCTGAAAGGCGTCATTGCCATCCTGGCAGCCATCATTCTGAGCCTGCGATTTGCAGGAAGTGGCAGCGAGTCGTTCGCGCGCCTGCGCTTCATCGCCGAGGCCCTGGCCAGCACCCTGGCGTTGGCCCTGGTGGTGATATTTCAGCCCGAATTGCGGCAGGCACTCATCCGCATCGGCCAATCGCGTTGGCTTGCTGGCGGTAGCCGTCGCTTCATAGAAATGGTGCCCGCGGTCGACGAAGCGGTGGAATTCCTCAGCCGAAACCAGTTCGGCGCGCTCATCGTCATCGAACGCGGCGTACCGCTCGGAGAATTCACACGAACGGGCGTTCCCATTGACTCGATCATCTCCGCTCGACTCTTGGAATCGGTGTTCTGGCCCAACAGCCCGCTGCATGACTTAGCCGTGGTGGTGAGCGGCAATCGGATCGTGGCGGCCAACGTCCAACTGCCGATCGCCGATGCATCCATGGTTCCACCGCGCCTTGGCTCCCGGCATCAAGCCGCGGTGGGCGCCACAGTTGAAACCGATGCGATCGTGGTGGTCGTTAGCGAACAAACCGGTGCGATCCGCATCGCGCGCCACGGCGGACTCTCCGAACCCATCGCCTACGACGAATTTGCCCGCGCCCTGCAAGCAGCGCTGACCGCCGACGAAGACCAGCCCCCCGTGACTGAGTCGCAGGAGGCCGCCTCATGAAACCGGCGGCAAAGTGGCGCTCAGAAGTGATGAACGCGGTGGCGGCGGCCGTCATCGCGCTACTCATTTGGGCCTACGCCAATGACCGAACCCGCGAGTCTGCATCCGTTGCAGGCACGGTGCGTCTTGCCCCCGCCGACCCACGCGTGCAATTTGTTGAACCCTCCACCGCCGTGTCCCTGGCGGTTGAAGTGCGCGGCTCACGGCGGGCGATTGAAGCGTTTGAGGATGTCTTGCGCTCTGGCCTCCCGCTCGCCACTGGCGGAGATGGCTTGCCGGCCGAGGCGGGGACGCATGCAGCGTCCTTCCGCGAAGTGCTCGCCGCCAATCCGACAGTCATCGCCACCGGCGCCGAAGTGGTCCGCGTGCGCCCGGAGTCACTGCGCTTCGAAGTGGGATCACTCGTCACCGAGCAGGTACCGATTGCAGTCGCTCTGCCCAATGCTGCGGTACGCGGCGAAATCTTTGCTGATCCGCAGGTGGTGACCGTCACCCTGCCCGAAGCGGCACGCAAATCTATCGGCGCGCTCAGCGTGGACGCAGCGATTGACACCAAGAACCTTGAAGCCGGCAAGCCACAACAAATTGATGTGGAACTTCGCTTGCCAAGCACGCTCGATCGCTGGAAAGAACTGTGCCGCGTCGTGCCACCGCGGGCGCGCATCTCCTTCGAACTGCTGGCTTCGAGCAACGAATACACCGCCCCCCGGATCGCTGTGCGTATCACGCTGTCTCCGCAGACTGCCAGCCGCTGGGACGTCACCGTGGCACCTGGCTCGGAATTCATGACTGGCGTGGTCCTCACTGGCCCGCGCGCTGCGATTGACTCCATCACCACCGGGGCGTTTACGCCCGCCGCCGTCATTGACCTCGATGAGACGCCCGTCAAGGTTGGCACTGCCGAGTACCCGGTCACCTTCTGGCGCCTTCCCGAAGGTGTCACCGTGGTGAAGAAATCAGGCGACGCCGCACCAACCACTGCCACGCTTCGGCTGTTGCCGCGCGACCCCGCCGTGCCGGCCATGCCAACCGCGCCAAACTAACCCGCCCGCGCGCCGCACACAACCAGCATCACAACGCTGCGCGGATCGCGTGCCAGTTTTTCTTTCCGCGTCGCAAGAGCGCAACGCTTCCATGCAGCAAGTCGCGTGGCGTCAGCCGTGCATCGGCTGCTGCCTTGGTGCCGTTCACGAGTACAGCACCCGCCTGTAGGAAGTCGCGCGCTTCGCGCTTACTTGCTGCAAGCGTGGTGCGCACCAATACATCAGCAAGCAAGACGCCTTCGCCACCCAATTCGCCCGGCTCCAACACCGTGCAGGGCAAGTCTTCTGCAATCTCTTCGATGGTGCGCGCATCAAGTTCTGCCAACTCGCCTGCGAAGAGCGCCCGACCAGCGGCCTCCGCGTTGCCGCGTTCAGTAGCGCCGTGGAAGATCTCAGTCATCTCGTTCGCAAGTGCGCGCTGCGCCTCACGTTCTTGCGGACGCTCCGCCGCCGAGCGTTCCAACTCAGCAATGCGATCCTGCGGAAGAAACGTGAACCACTTCAAAAATCGCACGACATCGGCATCGGCCGTGTTCAACCAATACTGATGGAACCGAAACGGACTGGTGCGATCCGCGGTCAGCCACACCGAACCCTTCTCACTCTTACCGAATTTTCCGCCATCAGCTTTGGTCACTAGCGGATTAGTAATTCCATACGCCTCACCCTGCTCCATACGGCGAATGAGGTCAATACCACTGACAATATTTCCCCATTGATCAGCGCCGCCAAGTTGAACCGTGCAGCCCATGGTGCGGAACAGATGCACGAAGTCATAGGCCTGCAAAATCATGTAACTGAATTCGGTGTAGCTGATGCCCTGCTCGCGCTCTTCTAAGCGGCTCTTCACCGAATCGCGCATGATCATTTGATTGACACTGAAATGCTTGCCAACATCACGCAGCACATCAAGGTAACCAAGCGTGCGCAGCCAGTCACCATTGTCAACCACCGTTGCGGCGCAGGTGCTCTGCTGTGAAAAATCAAGCACGCGCTCAAAGATGGCGCGCTGTCGGAAAACATTGTGCGCCACCACTTCGGGCGTCATGAGCTGTCGTTCTGCACTCTTACCGCTCGGGTCCCCAATCAGCCCGGTACCTCCGCCCATCAACACCACCGGGCGATGCCCGGCGCGCTGCCAATGCGCCAGCAACTTCATCGGCACATAATTGCCCACGGTGAGACTGTCGGCGGTGGGATCGAACCCCGCATAGGCAATTCGACCCGGCTTTGCCAAGTATGCAGGGAGCGTTTCAGCGGTGGTCTGGTGCAGCAAGCCGCGCCAAGCGAGTTCATCAAGGAATCCAAGCATTTGGCGCAGCGTACTCCGAGGAAATCCCCGCGCATTCGGTAGCATTGACCGAAATGAGTGAGCCCTGCACTCGCGCGCGCGGCTTCCCCTAACTGAGGATTCATCCATGAAGATCGCGCAAATTCGCGGCAACAGCGCAGGTCCTTGGATCGGCGGCGAAGACCTGAAAGACGCCCATCTCGTCCTCGTGTTTGGCGATTGCAACTATTTCCAAGACCCGGCGTGCTTTCAGCGCCTGTCCGAAATGTTTCCAAACGCCTGCATCGCCGGCTGCTCATCGGCCGGAACCATTCTCGGCAGCGCCATCACGGACGATGT
>DBCE01000260.1:0-5379 GCA_002292895.1 Phycisphaerales bacterium UBA966 | reverse complement strand
ATGTCACCCCGGATACTGACATCCGCGCGCTTGCCGCCGGACTGATGGAACAACTGAAGGCCGCCGACCTGCGCCATGTCTTAGTGTTCTCCGACGGACTGGCCGTCAACGGAAGCAAACTGGCCGCCGGACTCAACGGCTATGGCGTAACGGTGACTGGCGGACTCGCCGCGGATGGACCACGCTTCGAACGAACGTGGGTGATCGGCAACGCCCCCGCCCGGGCCGGATGTGTAGTCATCGTTGGTCTGTATGGCGATATTGCAGCAAAGACGGGAAGCGCCGCTGGCTGGCAAGAGTTCGGTGCGGAGCGCATCGTGACGAAGTCGGCTGGCAACGTCGTCACCGAAATTGATAATCAACCCGCGTTGAGTCTGTACAAGCGCTACCTCGGCGAATTGGCCAAGGATCTACCAGGCAGCGGCCTGCGGTTCCCCTTGAGTATTCGAACCAATAAGCACGAACCATCCATCATCCGCACGATGCTCGCGGTTGATGAAGCAGCGCAAAGCCTTACCTTTGCCGGCGACGTGCCGCAAGGAAGTCTGTGCAAACTGATGCGCACCGAGATTTCAAGCCTCATTGACAGCGCAGGATCCGCTGCCGAGCAGGCCAAACTCACAACGGACAAGCCCACGCTTTGCCTTGTGGTCACCTGCGTGGGCAGGCGACTGGTGCTGGGACAACTCACCGAAGATGAACTGGCGATTGTGGAAACCACTCTCGGCCCCAACGCGACACTCGCGGGCTTCTACTCCTATGGCGAATTAGCCCCGTTCAGCGATGTACTGCATTGTCGGCTGCACAACCAGACAATGACACTGACCACTCTCCAGGATAAGGCTCCCTGCTAACCATGCATCGGCTGCTGTTACGCCAACTTCAGCGTCACCTCGGCAAGGATTTCGTACCCGAGGGCGGTTGGCCGCAGTTCCTCGGCGCAGTCAGCGACCACTATGAAGTTTCCGATCAGGAGCGTGCGCTGCTCGGCAACGCGCTTCACGTCAATTCTGATGAGCTGACCGCTGCCAATCAACGCCTGCGTGCTCAGTCCGAGCAAGAGCACGCCCAGCTGCGCGGCGTGATTGACTCTATTCCCGACCTGATTTACTTCAAGACACCGGAAGGTATCTACCTCGGATGCAATCAAGCGTTTGAGCGTTACGCCGGACTGCCAGAAAGTTCGATCGTCGGAAACACCGCGCTATCGATCTTCGACTCCACCACGGCGCTCAAGATGCGCGCGCGCGATACGGAAATGCTTACAGGTGGTAAAGCCGTGGTCAGTGAGGAATGGGTCACCTATCCCGACGGCGGAAACATCTGCCTTGAAGTGCTGCGAACACCGTATTTCAACAGTGCAGGCAGCGTCATCGGGCTGATCGGCATTGGCCGCAACATCACCGAGCGCAAACGCTTGGAGGAAGAACGCCGTTTGGCTGCGTTGGTCTATCAACACACTGCCGAAGGCATGTTGGTCACCGATGCGGATTACCACATCATCGCCATCAATCCGGCGTGCGCGCGCATCACGGGATACGAGCTTCAGGAAGTGCTCGGCAAGAGCCCCAACATCTTCAATTCGGGGCGCCAAGATCAATACTTCTACGACTCCATGTGGGAGGCGATCAACGGCGCTGGTTACTGGCACGGCGAAATGTGGGACCGCCGCAAGAACGGCGAGATCTACGCAAAGTCCATCACCATCAACCAACTGCTTGGCGACGATGATTCGCTGCACGGTTACGTAGTGCTGTTCTCTGACATTACTGAGAAGAAGCAATCCGAAGAACTGATCTGGAAGCAAGCCAACTTTGACATGCTCACCGGGCTGCCAAATCGCCGCATGTTCCGCGATCGACTGGCGCAAGAAATCAAGAAGGAGCGCCGCGCTGGACTGTCGCTCGCTTTGCTATTCATTGACTTGGACCACTTCAAAGAAGTGAACGACACGCACGGTCACCTCGTCGGCGACGATTTGCTGATTGAGGTAGCGCGACGTATCCGCGAATGCACACGTGATTCCGACACCGTTGCGCGCCTTGGCGGCGATGAGTTCACGGTGATTCTCACGCAACTTGAAGACAGCAAATTTGCCGAAGTGGTCGCGCAGAAAATCATCAACTGCATGACGGAGCCGTTCGTGCTTGGTGAAGATGTGGTCTACGTTTCTGCCAGTATCGGCATCACGCTGTATCCCGATGACGCCATTGAAGTTGAACAACTACTGAAGAATGCCGATCAGGCGATGTATGCCGCCAAGAACATGGGGCGCAGCCGATTCAGTTACTTCACATACACCCTGCAACTTGCTGTTCAGAACCGTGTTCGCCTCATCCATGATTTGCGCGTGGCGCTTGCGGCCGGTCAGTTCTGTGTGTACTTCCAGCCCATCGTTCATCTGGCCACGGGGCGAATCCACAAAGCCGAAGCGCTCCTGCGCTGGGACCATCCAGAACGCGGCATGATTGGTCCCGCCGAGTTCATCCCGCTGGCGGAGGAATCTGGGCTCATCATCGAAATTGGCGACTGGGTGTTCCGCGAAGCAACGCGCTGGCTCACTCGCTGGAATGGAATTGTTCCCCAAGGTTTCCAGATCAGCGTGAATGCATCGCCGGTTCAGTTCCGTTCCGAAGGCAATATTCCACGGGACACCTGGAGCGACCATCTCAACAACCTTGGGATTCCCGGCAAATCGGTGATCATCGAAATCACCGAAGGTCTACTGCTTGACGCCGACCCCGACATCGTCAATCGACTGCTCCGATTCCGTGACGCCGGCATTCAGGTTGCCATTGATGACTTTGGTACCGGCTATTCCTCGCTGGCGTACCTCAAGAAGTTCGACATCGACTACCTGAAGATTGACCAGTCCTTCGTCCGCATGCTCGGCACCGACAACAATGATCGCGCGCTCTGCGAGGCGATCATTGTCATGGCTCACAAACTTGGGCTTGGGGTCATCGCTGAAGGCGTTGAAACCGAACAAGAGCGGCAATGGCTCATTGACGCTGGCTGCGATTCCATGCAGGGCTTCCTCATTTCCGAGCCAGTGACGCCGGAACGATTTGAACTGCTGCTCAGTAAGTCGTAGTCCGTCGTCAACGCCCAGCGAGCGCCCCACTCTTCGCTGCAATGTCCTTCAGTAGATCGTTCCAGCTCTGCTCGAACGACTTGGCACCCTGCTCTTGCAGTTGCGCTGCAGCAGCGTCAAGATCAATACCCGCAGTTCGTGCCTCCGCCAATGCCGCGCGCATCGGACCGCCATCCAGTGGAAGAACGGCGGTGACCGGCGCTCCAGCATGCACGGCCTTGAGGGTTGCTTCCGGCATGGTGTCCACTGTGCGCGGCGCAGCCAAACCGGCGGCGTACAACGTGGCAGGGAGTGCCGGATCCTTCGTACTGGTACTGGCAAACAGCAATCGCTGCGGACGCGCGCCCTTCCCTTCCAGTGCAAGCCAACGATCCGTGGCATGCAACTTCACGTACTCCGCGTAGCAATCGGCTCCAATTCCCAAGCCAATTCGATTCTTGAGCGTCGCTGGCAATTTGGCCTCTAGCAAGCTGTCCCATCGTGAGATGAACAAGCTGCCAACGCTGGCCACATCCAATGACAATCCAGCGGCGGCGCGGCGTTCAAGACCGCGCAGGTACGCCTCTGCGGATGCGCGCCAATGCTCGGTTGAAAATAGCAGCGTGACATTGATCGGCACTCCGCGGAACGTCAATTCTTCCACAGCAGGAATGCCCGCCGCAGTGCCGGGCACCTTGATGAACAAGTTGGGTCGATTGGCACGGGCATGCAATGCCACGGCCTGCTCCACGGTGCTCTTTGCGTCGTATGCCAACAGCGGGCTCACTTCAAGCGAGCACCAGCCATCAACCCCGCCAGTGCGCTTGTGAACACCCGCAAACAGGTCACAGGCGTGCAACAAGTCGGCAAGTGCCAGCTCAAAGAAGGTCGCTTCTGCGCTCATACCGCGCGCTGCCAACTCGGCCACCTGCGCGTCGTAATCCTTGCTGCCCATGATGGCCTTGGCAAAGATGGTTGGGTTTGAAGTCAGACCAACCACTGACCACTTAGCGATGTACTCCTGCAACTGACCACCGAGCATGGCTCGCGTGATGTTGTCGACCCAGATGGATTGCCCGGTCATAGCGAGCACGGCGGTAGGAACTGCGGCGGTGGTCATTTCTATATCCTACGCATCCCATGGCCGCACCAACACCGCTCGACCGCCTTCCCGCCTTCGCCTCGCTTCAGGCTCATGCCCAGCGCATCAAAGCCACGCACTTGCGCGATCTCTTTGCAGCGGACCCCGGTCGAACGCCCGCCCTCACCGTGGAATCGCAAGAAATCCACGCCGATTTCAGTAAGCAGCGGATTGACCGAGCAGTGCTCACCGACCTGATTGCACTCTTGGGCCAAACGCCGTTCGCAGCCCGGCGCGCGGCGATGTTTGCCGGCGAGCACATCAACACTACCGAGGACCGCGCGGTTCTCCACGTTGCACTGCGCGCCCCGCGCCATGAAGTGATGCGCACGGATGGCATCGACGTCGTCCCGCAAGTTCACGCCGTACTCGACCGCATGGGCGCGTTCGCGGAACGCGTTCGTAACGGCGAATGGAAAGGCTTTACCGGCAAGCGGATTCGCAACATTGTGAACATCGGTATCGGCGGAAGCGATCTTGGTCCTGCCATGGCCAACGATGCACTCCGAGACTTTGCGCAGCAGGACCTGCAGTTCCGCTTTGTCTCCAACGTCGACCCCGGCGATTTCGCATGGAAGACCGCCGGCCTTGATCCCGCCGAGACGCTCTTCATTGTTGCCAGCAAGACCTTCACCACCCAAGAGACCATGACCAACGCCCGCACCGCGCGCGCGTGGAGCCTGGCAGCATTTGGCGGCGACGAGAAGAGTGTGTCGCGCCATTTCGTAGCGGTTTCAACTGCCGCGGACCTGGTCACCCAGTTCGGCATCGACCCCGCCAACATGTTCATCTTCTGGGACTGGGTTGGTGGTCGCTATTCAATGGACAGTGCCATCGGCTTAGCCACCATGATTGCCATCGGCGCTCCTGCATTTGCAGAGATGCTCGCCGGTTTCCATGAAATGGATCGGCACTTCTTGGAAGCACCAGCGGAGCGAAATCTGCCCGTCTTGCTGGGACTTATGCAAGTGTGGAACACTGACTTCCTCGGCTTCGAGTCCCACGCAGTGCTCCCCTATTGCCAGCACCTCACGCGTTTCGCGGCGTACTTGCAGCAGTTGGAAATGGAATCAAACGGCAAGCGCGTGCAGCTTGACGGCACCCCCGTGAACTGGCGCACCTGCCCAGTCATCTGGGGCGAACCCGGCACCAACGGTCAGCATGC
>DBCE01000174.1 GCA_002292895.1 Phycisphaerales bacterium UBA966 | reverse complement strand
GCGCCGGATGCGGCGCCCTGCCCCACAAACGCTCATTCGGCCGTGAACCGGAGAGCGCGATCAGGGGCCGTTAAAAAGAATTTTCAAAATCTGGCGGATTGGTCGGTCACATCGGGGCGGGTCAAACGGTGATGGGGGTAATGAAGAATTCCAAGTTGCCTCAAACCACGCCGATTTGCTCCGGAGAAACCTCGCACTCAAAGGAGGCTCGGATACCGGCGCTTCCCACTGTTCCAACGGGGGACAAGCGACTGCTGCAATCGGCCCACCCAGCCCACCGCCGTGCGGCACTGCTGATTGCGATTTCTGCTGTAGCTTCAACGTCAATCACATTTCAGGCCTCGGCCACTCCCCAGGTGTATCGAGCGGTCGTGCTGGCGAGCTCGCTCGGACCAAGGTCGATCGAATCCAACAGCCTTTTTAAACTTGCCTACTGGCCAAGCCTTAGCGTCTTTGGCGAGGGACTTCGATTCAGGATCGTTCGCGGCGACACGATCATCGGCACGGTCCTGTCAAATGGGGAAACCGGACCTGCCGGATGCCGTGCTATGCGGTGGGGTCCCCTCACTGGCGCGGCACCGAGTGGACCGGCGACTCTGCCCGTATCCGTCGATGCCATCGGAACCGTCGCCACCGACGGGAATGACGCCGGAGTGGTCGTCGGGGCGATGCTGTTCGATTCAGCGACCGATCCAGCTGTGACCGCGTCAGCATGGCAACCGACCACAATCGCAGACGTGGGTGGCTCATCACCATCCCGAATCTTCGGCACTAGTAATCCTTGGTGTTCCGGGCAGCCGATTGATTCGATAGCGCTCGCCGTCGGGGCCGCTGATACAAGTAGCGCACACAATGCACTCGCCACCGGCGCCATCGCCGCGGTGCACAATTCAAGGTGGTCTCGATCTTTCGCAGCGCGCGTTGGTATCTCTGGGGCCCAGGGCACGCCTTTTGGGGACGGATTGAGTTCAAGCTGGTGTTCGTCATGGCCAACCAGCGACCCGCAAATTGCTTCCTTCTCGCAAGCGGTGGTTCCACCTTCGGACGAGGGATTTCCGACGTGGCAGGCGTGCTACGCGCTCGGCAGCCGCCGCCAAACCGTGAACGGTCCGACGGACTTGTGCGTGTGGACCCAGTATTGGGATAGTTTCGCATGGAACCAGTCCGATGATGTCAGCATCGTGGAGCACTGCGTGGCTTGCGATGACAGCTACCCCATTAATGCGCCGTGCGTGCGGACGATTGGTTCCGAGTTGGTACACGTCTCCGATGTTCGACTCTCGTCTGTGGCCATCGGAAATACCCGTGCCCGCAGGTCTTCTGCCTTCGCTGGATTGATCGAGGAGCGCCGTGCGCCGATCTCAGAAGGTTGTTCGTCAGCGAATTGCGCACATGCGCATGCTGCAGTGGTACTAGACCCAATCGCCCCCGAATCGGATCGACGACTATTTGACTTGCACGAGCATGTGCCAACCATTAACGCAACCGGTCACAACCACTCCGGAATCGCGAGAATAACCAGCGTCCCGACCTCCGGGCACTGGATTGGTGTAGGTGCAACTGGTGCTGATTTCAGGAATCCGGTCGGCGAGCTACATGGCTGCATCTGGGTCGGACGAGAGCAGACAAATCAATCGACCCAATGGTGCGCGTTTGATGCCGACACGATCACGCTGCGGCCACCCGGAATCATAATTGAGGCGATTCATGACATCACCCAGACCGGGGTTGCTGTTGGTATTGCGCGTGACATCCGCGAAGGAGCGGCCAGCACGGAGCTCCTTGTCCTGCTCACAGAGCCTTCCGACCTGAACGGCGACCTCCAGGTGAACGGTTCAGATCTCGGCCTGCTGCTGGGCTTGTGGGGACCGATCAACCCAAGTGATCAACTAAATGGAGACATGAACGAGGATAACGTCGTGAACGGTGCAGATCTCGGTATATTTCTTGGTAATTGGAACTGGATCGGCACGGGCAGCGGATCTACCGTACGGGTTGAATGTGCAGTTGATCAATGGGCGGTTTCAAATCCGATCCCAATCTCCGTGGCGGTAAATGCACTTGGCTTCGCGAGCCTAGACGACCTAGGGGAATTCGCGCGGGCACTTCCGACTTCTGTGCAGGTGCAGTTGTGTGAGACTGTCACGGTTCTAGCGATCGCGCTCGAGGGGAACAACTAAATGAAACCACGAGATGCTTCTGTCCTTACTCGACCATGTCGAATTCTGTGTCGCCAGCAAACCCAGACCACCCTGGCACTCGGCTCATATCTCTTGGTGGCGGCCGTCGCTGACGGCGGGCGCTGGGGCATTGGTGGCGCGTGCTCAAGTAGGGCTTTGCTCAGTTATTGAAATGCTCGTAAACACTCTGGAAGGAACGCAATGATTACATTTCACATCAGCAATCACAGTCACCGGGTCGCCACAATGATCGCTTCAAGCGTGTGTTGCTTGGCTGCGACTACAGGCGTCGCATCCGCTGGCATTCTCACATTTGAAAATCTGCCTGCCACTTATAATTCAAGTAACTCTTCAGGGCAGCAGTTAACGGATCCTGTTGATGGATTCACGTTCACTTCTAGTACACTTACTTGGGGATCTCCTTATAATTGGTTTTATTACAATTCGCAAAACGTGTACTTAAATACCAACAGCAGTCCTGCTTATGCTATTGGTGTGCGTGGAACTACTGCAATGTACAGTGCATATTATTATAGTAATAGTAATAGCAATGCAACTTACAATATCTCCCGTACCGATGGAAGCCTGTGGAAGTTCAATCAGGCTGTGTTCACTTCTCTCTGGTCTATGGGAAGTATTCACTTGGTCGGTTTCCGAAATGGCGTGCAGGTTTTAGACATCACGCAAGGCATTAGCAACACTCAGCAAACAACGGTGAGCAATAGTTCTTATCCTGGTCCTGATGATCGGATTGACACTCTGAAGATTACAAATACTGTAGTAAATAATACCTCTGGAAGAGCGTTCATCATGGACGATATGTCTTACACACTTTCCGTTCCCGCCCCAAGTGTCTTAGCAATGATTGGAATTGCTGCATGTGGAAGTCGTCGCCGGCGATGCCGAGGATGAATCGGTGAATCGATGAATCAGTGAATTCATGAGCCGCCTCGACTAAGTCGAGGCGGCTCATTTCGTTGATGGACCGGGTGGGTCGATCGGCCCAAAAACGCCCGGATCACCATGAACTACAGAGCGCATTCGGGGGAGTTCAAAAGAAATTTCAAAATCTGGCGGATTGGCCTGTCACATCGGGGCGGGGCAAACGGTGATGCCAACGTGCCCCCGCATCGTGCTGGGGATCCCTCGCCACAGAAGAAAGCCTAAACATGACCATCGTTCGTAGCGAATCTCCGAGACTCTCCACATTCCTCGCAAATGCTGTTCGATCGGCAACAATTCTTGCGCTCCTCGTCTGCGCTCCCGCAGCCGCCCAAGTCCAGGCGACGATCGCCGCTGGCACCGAAGAAACGCTCGCCGGGATCAAGACCTATGAGGTGGCAACCGAAGCAGAGGCGAGCTCGCAATCGGACCTCTGGTTCTGCCAGGTGGTGGGCAAGCCATCCGCGGCCGGCTCGATCAGCATCACGGAGTCAGGGGGCAACATCTCCGCCGTCGCGAGACACGCCAAGAGTGGCGCTGAGATCACGGTGATATTCCTGCAGGATCGATCCTTCTTCGTCACTCGCAGCGGGGTCCAGATCGCGGCCGTCATTCCCTCGCCGCCGGGTTCGGGGCTTCCGCCGACGACGACCGGAACGCAGGCGCTCAGCTCTGATCCAGCCTGGCAGGTCTTTCGGACGGCAATAATGGACAGCAACTTGAAGGCCTCGCTGGAAACCGGGGGCGCCGCTCCGGCAGCAAACTGCATGGGAAACTGCGCCCAGCAGTGGCCGACTCCGCCCGGCTGCGATCCCGTCGCTCCGACCGTCTACTGCTGCCAAGTGCAGGCAGAGCGCGACTACTGCCAGTCACTATGCCGATGTGAGGGATCGGTCCTGCCAAGCACCTGTCGCGCGGTGGCGGCGGCTGAGTATGTGGTGGACTGGATGAACTGCTCGATGCTGGATGACGAGATCTTCTGATGAATGCCCCCAGTCAACCCCCCCGGGACTCAGACGACGCGCGTAGCGAAGTTGGGGACGCCACGTGCCGAATCTGCGGCTTGGACAGGCCAACTGAAGCCAAAAGTCCAGTGTGCGATCGTTGCTGCCGAGAGTTCGTCGCGAGAGGCGCGGTGGCAGCAGAGGCCGCGCGCCCTACGCTGCTGCAAGCCACCCGATTTCGCTGGATCACGGTCGTCGTGGCCGCAGGTTTCATCACCCAATTGGTGGCGATTGGGGTGGCGTCCACAGTTCATCAAAACGCGGTTCCAGAGCTGGTCGCCAACGGGCTGAAGGGATTGCAGTTTGTCCTCCTCGCTGCAGCGCTATGGACCTGCGTGAGGCTCGACACGATTGTCCGACACTTTCCCAGCCTCCCACGGCCGCCACGGTCACGCATGCACGCGATCTCAGCCGGCCTTGAGGACCGGGCTCCGGGGGCAGCACTGGCAATGCTCGCGATTCTCCTGCCGTGGGTGATCGGTATCCGCGATCGGTCGCTCATGCTGCTCATTGTGTACGCGCTACTCTCCTTCGCCACCATTACGACGGCGGCCGCGCTCTGGTCCCGCATGCGGTCCTACGAGCGAATGCGCACCACATGCCAGGCCGACTCGGCGCACCGGCTGCGCGCGTGGGGTGGTGTGCGCGTGCATCGCCGCGGAGTAATAGCGGTCGCTGTGTGGGCGGCAATTCCCTGCCTGATTGCAGCTTTGCCGCTCGTGGGGATTGGAAGACCGTACCCGCAAGGCGGGCCCGGGTTGTACGAGTTTGCAGCTTGGCGTGTAGTCAGCGTGTCGCTTTACCTCGCTGCTTTGCTCTGGTTCATCGCCTTCATCGACGCGACTAGAAGCCTCCGAAGGTGGATTCCAAATGGGGCGTAACCCGCCCATCGACCAGCAGCCGCTGGCATCGTGGCGCCCTTCGCGGTTTGCCCCACTGCTCGCAGCACCATCCGGCGATGGTCGCGATCAGGAACTTGCCGAGCGCGTCGCCGAGGACGCCGAACGCTGTCTCCGCGAGCACCTTCTCATCCCGACGATCCGCAGGTACTCGCCCGCCGTCGATCCGGAACGGCACCACTTCGCAGCGCAGGAGGTGGCGCACCAGGTGCTGACGGCGTGTGGCCCACATCGGGAAGTTGTCGGGGAATGGTTGGCCGACCGCCATCCCGCGTGGCTACAGACCCTCCGCCGGGCGTTGAATGCACTTGAGCTCGTCGATGACGTGCCGCGCGACGACACGGCGCCGGCAGCGGTCGGCCCGGAACTTGCCGATGGCGCGCCACGCTTCCGCGTAGGAGAAAGGATCGCGAGGGGGTCAGGCGGATCGGTCCATCGCTGCATCGACCGGCTGCGTTTCGATGGAAGATTGCTTCCGCTCGACGCCGAGGTTGATCACGGTGACGAGACGGCCGGTCCATTGGTGGTGAAGTTGCTGCCGCGGGTATCTCGCAACGGTGACTCTTGGCACCCCGAGGCGCGCTTCGCCGCGAAGGTTGCGACGCCGTGTGGGATTCGCATCGTCGACTCTGGCGACGCGACCAACGGTGCCGCCTACATTGTGATGGAGCGTGTCGATGGATTCACGCTCTCGGCGATCGCTGCGGCCGAACGGCAGGTTGACCCGTTGGAAGCCATGAAGGAGCTGGCCCTGCTAGCCATGGCGCTCTCGTTGCTTCATGCCGATGGCCTTGGACACGGTGACATCAACCCCATGAACATCATGCTCGACCGTGGCGGAAACCTGAGGCTGCTCGACTTCGGTGCGGGCGGATCGGCGTCGGCGGAACGCGACGTACGTGCGCTTGCAGCACTTGGACTGTGGCTCTCTCTTGGCTGCCTGCCGCGCAAGGGTGCGGGGATCCCGTGGGGTCCGCCGACGATGCGCCGGGCCCTCGCAACTGCGTCGATCGAAGCGATCAATGGCGGCTTTAACGCAGCGGAGCTTGCGGATCACCTGCAGAAGCGGAGCCAGAGGATCTGCGTCCTCCGAAGCATCATCACGGTAATCGTGATCGGCGCACTCATCGGCACCCTCCTGTATCTTTCTCCTGAGGGTTCAACCAGCCATCGCGGAGGTGACGATGACAGAGAGCCAAGCAGAACCTCCGAACCATGAGCGAATCCCCGCGGGGCTGGCCGAGGCTCTCTATCCGCACATACGTGCCTGTAGGAACGGGCGTCGAACCTGCGACCTGCATACGAGCGACATCGCATCCACGACCATGCACGATCTCTTCGTGTTCCTGATGCGCTATCCGCAAGTCATCAAGAAGGAGGACGTCCGACGGCTGGCGTTCTGGTTTGCGAGGCACGTGACCTTTGATTCCATTCGAAAGGCGCGGCGCCGCCTGCTCGCGGGTCAGCAGATGCCGGAGGACGCTTATCAAGTGGACAGTTCGGTCCGAGCCCCGGGGTCGGGGTCATTCGGGGTGCCCGAACAAATGAATGACGAGTTGCGAACCAGAGTTGCAGCCGCGTTGATCACGCTCGATCCTGTCGATCGAGCGATCGTGAGGATGCGGAATGACCGCATTCCGTGGGATCAGATTGCAGTCGCCACGGGCCTCCAAGCGGCAGCGGTCCGCAAGCGCTGGCAGCGGATCAGGTTGAATCTTCAGAGAGAGCTCCGGGAATTGGCCTGAGCGGAAAGTGCAGCAACTTCGAGCGAGACCAGCCTCTGCATCGCGTGAAGCATGAAGGCTGCGCCAGTCGCTGAAGCGACCCGCCTTCTGCCTTCTCATCATGCGCCTCCGTGGCGCGAGCTGGGAACAAGTCGAAGCCACCCTCGAGATCACTGACGTCCAAGGGAAACGAGGCGCAGACCACAGGGGACTGAACCGTGATCCCTACTTATCTTTGTGGCTAGTGGTTTAGTGCGCGTGATTCTGATAATTATGGCATGCAATTGCCCGATTACGACCGCTGCGCTCGAACGCGGGGAATCCCCGCGTTTGTAGAGGCGGATCGAGGGGGCGGACCGGGCAGCACGGGATGCCGCGCCCTGCCCCACAAACGCTCATTCGACCGTGAACCGGAGAGCGCGATCGGGGGAGTTAAAAGGAAATTTCAAAATCTGGCGGATTGGCCTGTCACATCGGGGCGAGTCAGACGGTGATAGGGGGGTCCATCATTCGAGACGGAAATCCACCACTAAACACATTCAACAATTTATGGAGACAACGAATGCTGACTACTTCCCGATCGCGGCCGGTGCTAACCACCCCCCTTGTGTGTGCACATGATTGATGTAGCAAGTCTCAAGGTCACGAATCCAGTCTAGAAAGGCCACCGTTTCAAATGAAGTCAAACTCGCCATTTCAATGCCTCGCGCTGTTAGCCACGGTCCTCGCTGTGGGAACTTGGGTGCTACCCGCGGGCGTGCCGTTTACCAGCCCGCGCGCCGCTGCCGCCTGGTCCACCGCACCCACCGAACAATTGACAGTCACGGGCGAGTACGTGTTAAACAAGCAAGATGCCATCACGGAAGCCGATTTGTTTCGAGCGAACTCCGCGGCATTCGTTGCGCTCTTCGGCGTTGCCTGGGACGCGGAGCACTGGGCGTACTCCATTTCCGAGCGGATGACCGGCCCTGGCCGCTATTCCGGAAGGAATCACCTGAATCAGGACTTTACTGTCACGATCGCGCAGTGGGTACCCGCAGATCTCGACGCCGGAAATCTCAGCCAAGAACTCCGAACTCTTGCCCGTCAGCGAGGAATGGCATTCGCGAGCACAATGGTGATTCTGGCGACTCCCAGGGCTCGCGTGCACATGTTTGGAGTTGCAGCGTCCAGGAAGTCAGACGACGGCGCGACTGAGTGGGCATTTCTTCCCTTGTATTACGCGGATCCTGGAGACCCGCTCTTCTCCAACGGAAACATCAGTCTAAATCAGGGGGCGGCAAGTTTGGATGAGGGTTTCCGGCACGACCTACCCGAGATCGCCGCCAGCTCCAGCGAGGACCCGTGTGTGGTAGCAGCCGCCGCACAATATGAGGCTGCGGTTGCAGCTTGCAACGACTCCCACAATGTATCGGTCCGTGCGTGCAACACGGCCCATGCAGTCACTGGGACAGGTTGCAATGTCGCCTTCTCGAACGCGTACACCGCGGCGCATTCGGCGTGGGAACAGAGCGTGGCGATGGCCCTGGTGATGCAGGTCACCTGCCTGCTGCTGTGCACGGCGGGGACCGGGGGCTTTGGGCTCTTCTTTTGTGCTGCGGGCTGCCTAATCCCTACAGTTTCGGCGCAAGCGGCTTGCTCCAGCATCTTCGCCTCCGCAATCAATGAGGCGGTAGCCGTGCGGAGTGCCTGCGTCGCGGCCGCCGATTTCACCCGCAGGAATTGCATGATGGCTGCGGCGGCGACTCGTGAAGACTGCATCACGGCCGCGATGAATGTGTGTACCGCTCAGGTAGCACTCTGCCATTAGGATTTGTGGATCACAGCACATGATGATGCGGAATCGAACGATCGCGGTCGGCTGTTGCGTGGCAATGGCGTGGGCACCTGTACTGCTTTATGTGTGGGTGTCTCACGCCGTGCATGTCGTCTCCCCAGCTCAGCCGGCAAGATGGATCGTCGAGCTGGGCGTCGCCCCTTGGCTAACGATTGGTAGCGACGCCGCTCGGTCCGCTTCGTCGGGTTTCGGAAGTTGGAGCGTCGATCTGTTTGGAGTCCTGCTGGATATGGCCTTGTCCCTGACGTGGGTGCTACTGGCATGGTTTGTTGTGCGCTGGCTCGTGAAGAATTCCGCGCTCGTGCAGAAATGCGATCGGTGCGGATACGCCTTGCAAGGGCGAGCGGAACTCGTGTCTTGCCCAGAGTGTGGAGAGGCGCAACGAGCGGAGGACCGCGCCCTCGCAATCTCGCGGCGTTCGTGGTTCTTGCTCTTCACGGCACTCGCCATCTGTGGAACCGCCGGCGCCGGACTGGCGATTGAAGTGGCGCTCCGCGCGGCTTCCGCAGTCACCATTGGGTTGAATCCGTCCGGCACGAGCTGGAACCCAGACTGGTGGCCCAACGAGCTCTTGGGCTGGTTTCTCTGCCTCTTTGCGCTTGGCGGAGGCACTTTCGCAGTATGGCTGTATAGCGAGCCTTGCAAGCACCCCCCTGATCGCCTCGCCAACTTGTTTAGGCGAATCTCCCGCTAAGTCGGTGGGCGTTGCCGCAGTACGCGGCTTTGGACCGAACCGAAGAACTCAGACAGCGCCGAAAGCGGCGCCCTGCCCTACAAACGCTCATTCGGCCGTGAACCGGAGAGCGCGATCAGGGGAGTTCAAAAGAAATTTCAAAATCTGGCGGATTGGTCGGTCACAGCGGGGCGGGTCAAACGGTGTTGAGGTGCCAGACATTCGAGCGCAAGTCCAAACAAGGAGAAATCACATGCACAAGTCGTGGAGTCAGTTACTTCTCATCATGCTGGTGCCTTCGGCGCAAGCCGTGGCCGACAACCCCATTTTCTACCGAGTGGTCGTATTTAACGGAGTGCTGCACTCCAACGAGCCCGGCAGTTCCGTGGGTCAGAATCTCGCGATCTGGCCGCGCGTCTCCGCAAAGGGCGATGGCCTTCGATTTCGGTTCTGCGGAGAACAAACCGTTATCGGCACGACGTCGGTCAGTCCGTCTGGGCTACCGACGCTGGGCGACCTGCGCGGCGCAGCCTGGCGAATCGGCACAACCGATCTGCCGACTCTTCTTCCGCTCCCGGCTGGCGCAATCGGCTCCGTCGCATCTGACTCGAACGATGACGGATCGGTCGTGGGCGGCATCATCGTCTCATCAGGCGACACTAAGTCTGTGCAGGCTGCCGCATGGTCGTACTCCGATGCCAATCTCAGTAGCGAGCCGGTCGTGACCACCGCCTTTCAAGGCATCGACCTCGGCGTTTGCTTCGATCAGCCCCCGCCGTCGTTGCTGACGGCTGTCGGTCCGCGTGACTCAACGACTGGACACAAAGCAATGGTGGCTGGCACTACCGCGATTGTGAACGACGGACAATGGAACGACGGATTTTTCGGTGCAATTGCCTCAAACGGATCCATTTCAGACGTTGCGCGTCTGCCCGGAGTGACTGACACGTCGTGGTGTGCTTCGTGGGGGCCTACGACAGGAAAGCGGTGCGCGATTGTGCCATGCGTCGCGTGGGATGGAGCGGCTGGTCCAGCAACATGGTCAAACTGCATCGCCATTGGGTCAATTCGAAACACTATCTCCGGTCCAAACGCTTTCTGCGTTGACACCCAGAAATGGGACTTCTGTTGCTGGACCAATGTGGCCCAACAACAGCTCATAGACCATTGCCGTGGTTGCGACGGTTCGACTTTAGACCGTTGCGTATCGATAGGTACGAATCCGACGCCGATTTACGAGGCTGTAACGGATCTCAGGCTCGGTGCGTTTACGCCTTCATGCTCGGCTTTGCCGGCGGCGTATGCGGGAATGATCCAGGTGAGGTCTTCTACAAGTGAATTCGGCATTTGTAACTCAACAAACTGTCCGAAACCACACGCGGCAGTTGTCACTGCGATTGACCCACAAGATCCATCCTTGATGCACCTGTGGGATTTGCATACCGTACTTCAGCAAGATCGCCCGAGCGATGGAGCAGGCGGATCGGCGATCGCCCGGATTCTGCACCATGTGCACAGCGTGGGGGTTGAGACTGAAACGTGGTGGTTGGCGGTCGGCGCAGTCAGCAACGCCCCCGTCCACAACAACCTTTCGGTTCTTAAGAACGGCTACATCTGGGTGGGAAAGGCAGCGCCCAATGAGGCCACGGACTGGTGCGCGTGGAACGTAAACGACATCGCCATCCGCCCATTGGGCATGGTCGTAGAGAGCGTGCACGACATGAACGCCGCAGGAATTGGCATCGCCGTCGTTTCGAGCACTCAAAATGGAACCTCCACTCTAAGTCTTGCGTATCTCACCCCGGTGGCGGACCTCAACGGAGACTTGCAAGTCAACGGCGCAGATTTAGGAATGCTCCTCGGGGAATGGGGACCTGTGGGGAACGAAGGGCAGCGACTCTATGACCTCAATCAGGATGGCAACATCAATGGCGCAGACCTGGGACTCTTTCTCGGTGGATGGGGTGACTTCACCGGGCCAATAACATCTTGGATTGGATGTGGCACTCAAAGTTGGAATCGTCCCGTACAGCGGTATAGTTACATTGACCAAGCCAGTGAATTGCTTGGGTTTGCCACCCTTGACGAACTCGGTGAAACCGCGCGGGCTCTGACCCCGGATGGTCAAGTAGGGCTTTGCTCAGTCGTTCAAATGCTCGCAGACGCTTTGGAAGGAACACAATGATTTCATTTCACATCATCAATCAAACTGACCGGGTCGCCACAATGATCGCTTCAAGCGTGTGTTGCTTGGCTGCGAGTACAGGCGTCGCATCCGCTGGCATTCTCACA
>DBCE01000015.1:3546-6453 GCA_002292895.1 Phycisphaerales bacterium UBA966 | reverse complement strand
ATCTGCTGGCTTCCGAGCGAGGACGCCACTGCCAGCAACATGGCAATCGCGCCACACTTCACAGCGATTCGATGAGCTGGGCGTTCGCTTCGATCCATGCCGTCTTTCGTTCGATGAAGGACAAGAACCCATCCGCGCGGAGGTGCGCAAACCGACCCGTGCGTGCAATCGGCACGATGCTTTCAAGCGTGCACGATTCAATCATAAGCCAGGGCAGCGCCTTTCGTTCCCTTGAGTGCAGCATGGCCCCCATACCGTGACCGATTCCTGAGACCAAGGCCGCCATCCGCTGTAGGTCCAGCTCGGCACGCCAGCGCTCAGGCGGCAGTCCCGCAATTGGATCATTGCCAAAGTGGACCAATGCATTGGCCGCTTCGCAGGCACGATGGTCAAGCCGGGCGCTATCAAAGTCCAACAGCGCGCGGACATTTCCTGAGTCAAACAACGCGTTACCGGGATGCGTATCCCCGTGCACACACAATCGATCGACATCATCCAGTCCCACTGACTCAACGCGTGCATAAGCGCGCGCACCGCGCTCAAGCAGCGCATCAGTGCATGTTCGAAGGGCACTTTCATTGGTATCTGGGTCAGCGCGCATGGCAGCCGCAATGATTGCCGGCGCAGCTCCCTCGAACGTGCCGGCGCGGTGATATGAAATCGCCGGCACATGCGCGCCCGGAACAAACGAGCGCGAGGACTTCAACATGCTGCCAAGCGCTGCACCAATGGCCGCCGCTTCCGCCAGGCGCTGAGTCCAGCGAGCACCGTCAACCCACTCAAACAATTCGTATGTGCCTAACGGACCCACCACGGAAGTGGTTCCCATGGGCGTGCGCACCAAGCGCGGCACGGGAACGCCGGCATCGGAAAGGTGCAACTGAAACGCGTGCAGAAACGCCAGACGATCCGCGCCACCCATGTCGGCCGCTCGACGCTTCAACATGTAGCGACCGCCCGGCGTTCGCAAACTGCTTTTGGCACTGTTACGGGAGCCGCGCCCGATGGGCTCTGCCTCAATCGGTCGGCGTAGACCAAACTGCCGAGAAACTTCACGCACCTCCTCAAGAGAGAGGAGCTGGCGTTGATGAGCTTTCATTCCGCGTTCTGCGCCTGTTCCTTGATTCGATCGATGGCGGTCTTGATCTCCACCACGCGGCGACTGATTTCTACATCACCACTCTTTGAAGCAATGGTGTTTGCCTCGCGCAACATTTCCTGTGCAAGAAAGTCGAGCGCTCGTCCCGCCGGTTGCGGATTCGACGGCTCAATGATTGAGCGGAACTGTTCAACGTGTCCACCAAGGCGCGCAATTTCTTCGGCGATATCGGAACGTTCCGCAAAGATGGCTACTTCCTTGATGACGTCAGAGTCACTCACGGTGGACCCAAGGTCCTTCAGCGCGGCGGTCAATCGAACCCGTAGACGATCCTGGTAACTGGCCACCACTGCGGGCGCGCGTACGCGCACGGCATCAAGGCGCTCCTGAATCTGCTCTCCAAATTCGCACAGCAGCGCGCGAAGCGCATCGCCTTCTCGTTCACGCATCACGATCAACGCATCGCATGCTTCGGACAAGAGATTCATCACCATCGGACGGGCCGATTCCGAAACAGCCGCGGATCGGTCATCCGACACAACGCCCGGCAATGCCAGCAGGTCGGCGATGCGAATTTCCTGGGAAAGGCCTGCAGGAGCAGCATTTCGCAACTGTTCCGCATACGCCTCCAGTGCAGCCACATTGATGCGCGCCACGTTGCGGGTGGCAATCTCAGTCCAGCGAATGGTGATAGTCACACTGCCGCGTGTCAGCCGGCGCATGACTGCCGATTCAATGTCTGGCTCCAGCGCTTCAAATTCCGAAGGCAACCGCATCGACGCCTTGAAGAATCGGTTGTTCACCGATCGAATTTCTACAGAACACCGCGCACCATCCTGCTCGCGTGCGGCAGAGCCGAATCCGGTCATCGATCGAATCACTGTGGTGCCTCGCGAATCAGTTCAGGGTGATTTCAAGGAGCAGCGGGTGCTGGTGCAGCGGGTGCTGCAGGTGCCGGTGCAGCGGGTGCTGCAGGCGCTGGTGCAGCAGGTGCTGACTCAGTCGGCACCGTTGTTGCAGGCGCCAGTGGAACCGTCACCGAAGTGGTGCCCGGATTCGGTGCAGGTACTGGCGTAACCGGAATCGAAACCGGGGCAGTGGCTGCCTGCTCAGCAGCGGGCTGCTCTTCTTTACTGCCCTTCTGCAACTTCAGGTCAATGATGTTCAGGGCGATCGCCAAGACCAGGTACAGACCAAAGGCGGTGATGGTTGCGTAGGTCAATGCGTCACCGGTGCGACCACCGAAGGCCGTATCGGTACCGCCGCCACCGCCGCCGAATGCCTGCGCAAGTCCGCCGCCCTGTGGCCGCTGAACCAGAATGATCAGGACGAGGCACACCGAGACGACGAGGAAGAGAATGGTGAGGAGCGTGAATGCGACGCCCATAGCTGTTAGTCCTTCAGTGCCCACCAGCTGCGGACCATGCCTCCGCCGCGGCGCGGCAGATCGAAGCGAAGTCCTCAGCCTTCAGGCTGGCACCGCCAATCAGCCCCCCATCGACGTCCGGTTCCGCGAAGATCGCCCGTGCGTTCTTTGCGTTGACCGAACCGCCATAAATGATGCGGGTCTGCGCGGCGAATCGAGAATCATACAGGTCGGCAAGCACTCCACGGATCGATGAGTGCATGGCCTGCGCATCTTGGGGCGTGGCGGTCCGACCAGTGCCGATCGCCCACACCGGCTCGTACGCCACCACCACGCGATCGGCTGTCTCCGCCGTCAGTGTCCCGAAACATCCGCGCAATTGCTTCGCTACCACTGCTTCGGCCAAGCCGTCATCGCGCTGCGAGAGGGTTTCACCCACGCA
>DBCE01000015.1:1230-3399 GCA_002292895.1 Phycisphaerales bacterium UBA966 | reverse complement strand
AGGTCGCACAACATGTCTGCGCTGACTTGCCCGGTGAATGCACCGCTTGCTTCGGCTGCACAGTCCTGACCGCCCAGGAGAATGTCCGAGTGACCGAGGGTTCGTCCCACGGTGAAGAGGTAGGCAAACGGCGGATAGACCGCGGCATCGATGACGCCTTCGGTGCCCGCGGCCACCAGCGCCGCCAGCAGCGCATCGGCCAGCTCCGCGCCGGAAGCAAGGTCAGTATTCATCTTCCAATTGCCGCCGACAAAGGGTCTGCGTGAAGGGTGCATGTGGTCAGTCTACGCCCAGGATCGGCCCGCACCGCAACACCCCTGTGCGGCACAAATGCTGCAAGCCCCGTCCCTACACTGCGCCTCCCATGCACACGCCCGCCCGCAATGCCGCCGATGTCCGCCGCGCCTTCATCGCGTTCTTTCAGGAGAAGGCCGGTCACACCGTTGTGCCATCGAGCCCGGCGATCCCATTTGAGGATCCCACCCTGCTCTTCACCAACGCGGGGATGAACCAATTCAAGGATGTATTCCTCGGCCAGGGCTCGCGCAACTACACGCGCGCGGTGGATACTCAGAAGTGCATTCGTGCCGGCGGCAAGCACAACGACCTTGAGGATGTGGGCCGCGATACCTACCACCACACATTCTTTGAAATGCTCGGCAACTGGTCGTTTGGTGATTACTTCAAGGAAGAGGCAATCAGTTGGGCTATTGAGTTGCTCACCAAGGTGTACGGACTTGACCCAAATCGACTCTATGCCACGTGGTGTGCCGGCGATCCCAAGCAAGCGGTGGCGCCCGACGAAGAGAGTCGCAATCTGTGGCTGAAGTTTTTGCCCGCGGACCACGTGATCCCTGGCAGCATGAAAGACAATTTCTGGGAGATGGGCGAGACCGGCCCGTGCGGCCCCTGCACCGAGATTCATTACGACCGCATCGGCGGACGCAACGCCGCAAGCCTGGTCAATGGCGGCGACCCGGATGTGCTTGAAGTGTGGAACTTGGTGTTCATTCAGTTCAATCGTGAGCCAGGTGGCAAATTGGTGCCGCTTCCAGCGCGCCACGTCGATACCGGCATGGGACTGGAACGATTGGTGAGCGTGCTGCAGGACAAGCGCAGCAACTACGACACTGATTTGTTCACGCCAATCTTTGATCTCACCGCCAAGATCACCGGTGCCAAGCCCTACGCAGGAACCTTGGAAGGCGCCACCGATATCGCCTATCGCGTGATTGCTGACCATGTGCGATGCATTTCCATCGCGGTTGCTGATGGCGCGGCACCTGGCAGTGAAGGTCGCAACTATGTCTTGCGCCGCATCTTGCGCCGCGCTATTCGCGCTGGTCACCAACACTTGGGTGCGCGCGAACCATTCATGTTCAAGCTGGTTCCTGCGGTCATTGAGACGCTCGGCGAAACATTCCCAACGTTGGTGCAACAAGCCACCAAAGTGGTGCACACCATTCGTGAGGAAGAGATTGCGTTCGGCAAAACGCTCGAGCGCGGCATTGCGCTATTCGATGAAGCTGCTAAGCGTGCCGGCGCGTCCAAATGCATTTCTGCACAGGATGCGTTCAGCCTGCATGACACCTTCGGATTCCCTGTTGACCTCACCCAAGTGATGGCCGAAGAACGCGGCTTCACTGTTGACGTAGCGGGCTATGAAAAGTTGATGGAAAGCGCACGGGAGCGGAGCCGCGAAGGCGGAACGAAGGCCGACGGCATGCGCATGCCACCGCCCGATGCCTTGGAGAAACTACGAACCGCGTTGCACATTTCTGGAAGCGATGATTCCAGCCGCGACGATCCCAAGCCAACCAATACAGATATTGCAGCCATTTGGGATGGCAACGCGCTCATCAACAAAGCCGTCGAAGAGCAGCGCGTGGCACTGATCACCCGCAAGACTCCGTTTTACGCCGAGGGCGGCGGACAAGTGGGCGATGCCGGGTTCTTTGAAATCTCCTCTGACGCTGGTCGAACCCATCGATTCAAGGTGGAAGACACGCAGCGTTCCGGCGAGTTTGTCATGCACCTTGGTCGCATCGAACACGGAACAGTCACGGTTGGCGAGCACGCCACACTCACTGTTGAGCGCGGTCGCCGCGAGCGTATTGCTGCCAACCACACTGGCACCCACCTCATGAACCACGCGCTGCGCGAAGTGCT
>DBCE01000015.1:0-1133 GCA_002292895.1 Phycisphaerales bacterium UBA966 | reverse complement strand
GAGCGCTGATGAATTGGCGCGTGTTGAAATGTTGGTGAACGCTGCGATTGCGCGCACCATGTTGGTAGATGCCCTGGTGGTTCCGCTGGAATTGGCCAAGGGAATCCACGGCGTGCGCGCCGTGTTTGGCGAACGCTATCCCGACCCGGTACGAGTGGTGTCGGTGGGCGCCAAGGTCACGGACATGCTGGCAGAACCAGCAAATCCAAAGTGGCGAAACTGCTCTGTGGAATTCTGCGGCGGCACGCACACCCGCAGTTCCGAAGAGGTTCAGCACTTTGCAATCCTGAATGAAGGTGCATCAAGTGCTGGCGTACGGCGCATCTTTGCGGTCACTGGCACCGCAGCACATGCTGCAGAAGCGACTGCCACTCACATTGAGCAGCGCTTGGGTTCCGCTCGCAAGTTGACCGGCGAGGCGCTTGCAGAAGAGGCCACCGCCATCGCCAGTGCGCTGGCAGAACTGCCGGTTTCCACCGTGTTCCGTCACCGCATGGAGCCCGCTGTTGCTGAGCTACGCGAGCGAGCGAAGGAATGGCGTAAGGCGCAAGAAGGTGCCAACCGTGATGTGGTCGTTGCGCAGGCTCGCACCATCGCCGAGGAAATGAGTGGCGCGATGATTGTTGCCAGTATCAGTGGTGCTGATCCCGCCGCGTTGCTCTCTGCGCTCAGCGCGGTGCGCGCCAAGCGCCCGGAAAGTGCCATTCTTCTCATGAGTGCCGATGAGGCTGAGGGCAAGGTGGCGATCGCCGCTGACGTTCCAAAGGCCATTCAAGACAAGGGCCTCAAGGCTGGTGACTGGGTACGCGCAGCCGCGGAAGCATGCGGCGGCAAGGGTGGCGGCAGGCCAGACTTCGCGCAAGCGGGCGGCAAGGAGCCAGCCCGTCTGCCGGAAGCATTGCGTGCCGCCAAAGCGTTTGCCGGTGCACGGATTGGTGAATGAAGCGAGCGGTCAGGGACTGCCCTCTCGTACATTTTTGGCGGCGATTGTTTACTGACAGACAAAGCCACCGTCGACACTGATCAGCGATCCGGTCATGAATCGACAATCATCGGAGAGCAGGAACATGACTGCTTTGCCGATTTCTTCCGGCGTGCCAAACCGCTGTACGAGCTGCGCGGTGCGCATGGAT
>DBCE01000222.1 GCA_002292895.1 Phycisphaerales bacterium UBA966 | reverse complement strand
CACGCCACACGCGCGCTCAACGAGCGCGCGTGTGGCGTTTTCAGACTACAAATTTCCGGCATCGCGGAACCCGGTGGACGTGCAAGAGGAGCGCCGCGGCACAGTTACGGCGAGTATTCCAAAAAATATTTTTGGCGGTATCCGCGGGGAATGTTGATGTGTAAGCCCAGTCACAAATGGGGACTTACGTCTCGACCGTTACCGAAATTGAACTCGTCCGCCGGGCTGTTGCCGCTTTCGTAAGTCATTTCACGAATTGGAATTGCGAAACGGCAGTGGCGTCACCCGGTCGGGGACGAACACGGGACGTAAATATTTTTCTAGCGTCAGGCGCCAACGGCTTAAGGAAACGTTCGAGCGAACATGCAGAGCAACCAAGCTCGTCCGCGCTCGTCATTTGTTTGACTCGGACGAGTTTGGGGATATTGTCGCGGCGGAGGAGGGAAACTCCATGAGTTCGATCCAGATAGAGGAAAAGGCTGTTGATTCTGTGCTCCAACGGGGCGGGTCAACACTGCGTTCAATCGCAGAGGGGTTCAAAGAAATTTATCCGCAGTTGCGTTCGATGGCATCGGTGTTGATGCGCCAAGAGCGCGCCAGCCACACGTTGCAGCCGACCGCCATTGTGAGCGAGGCGTTTCTGCGTCTTGCGCATCGCAATCCAGGCGAGTTTGCCAACGCAAACAACCTGCTGGCAGTGACTGCGCATGCCATGCGCTGTGTCCTGGTTGATCACGCCCGTTCACGCGGTGCCACCAAGCGCGGCGCGGCGAAGCGTGGCGGAGATGCCGCACTTGCGTTCTTGGCAGACGAAAGCCGCATGGATCCAGCGGATGTGTTCGCCATTGATGAAGCACTCACCGAACTTGCGGAAATGGATGCGCGCGCTGCGCAAGTCTTGGAGTGCAAGGTCTTCGCGGGCATGACTGTTGTGGAGATCGCCGAAGCGCTGGGTATTTCCCGGCCAACCGTGAATCGTGACTGGCGATTCGGGCGTGCGTTCTTGGCGCAGAAGCTCGGCATTGAACTCAATAGCCTTGAAGAAGAAGGCGAGTCTGCCCGTCAATGATCGACCGCAGCGCAAGTACCCAAGTGCAGACTGGCCAGCGAGCGCCAGCGGTCGACCCAGCAAAGTCGAACCGCCTGCGCCGCGCCCGAGCCATCTTCACGTGTGCTTGCGATATGCCTGCCGACGAACGCCTGATGTTTGTGGAAGATTCCTGTGGCGGCGATGTCGCGCTGGTGGAATTGGTTCGATCACTCTTGCGTGCCGATGAAGGCAACGTGTCTGCGTGGGATTGCGCGGGCGTTGAAGTGGCTTCGATCTCGCCGGTACTTTCGCTTCCGTTGGGATATGAGCCAATTCGCGAACTCGGTCGCGGTGGGGCTGGCGTGGTGCAACTTTGTCGCGAAACGGAATCCGGCGAACTGGTCGCCGTGAAGTTGGTCCATGTGGAGAGTTCCGGTCGTAGCGCTGCAGCACGCTTCCGGCGTGAATGGCGATTGCTAGCGCGCCTGCGACATCCTGCGTTGGTGGCACTGCGTTCCGCGGGCACGCTTGATAGCGGATGCGCCTACTTGGTGATGGATTTCATTGATGGCCAAGACATTCGCAAGCATTGCCGAGAGCAACACCTTCCTGCGCATCGTCGCCTAGAGATGCTGGTGCCGATCGCCGACGCGCTGGCGGTTGCCCACGGGCACGGCATCATTCATCGCGATCTCAAGCCGGGCAACATCTTGGTCGAACGCAACGGTGGCGCTCGCCTCATCGACTTTGGTGCAGCGCGCGTCCTTGAAGGCGATCTGAACACACGCCACGAGCACACGCTTACTGGGCAGATCATCGGGACCCTCAGCTATCTGAGCCCGGAACAAGCTTCTGGCAATTCGCGTCACGCGGATCATCGATCCGACCTGTACCAGCTTGGCGTGGTCGCTTACGAACTGCTTGCGGGGATGTTGCCGTACGACATGGATGGACACACGTCCGCTGAAGTACTGCGCACCATCATTGCGGAGCCCGCCCGGACGCTTGACAGCACTGGTGCGGTCAAGGCTGGACATCCAGCAGTGGCATTCTTTGAGCGTGCCTTGGCCAAGTCACCTGAGCAGCGCTTTGGTTCTGCGAGCGAGATGGCAGATGCCATGCGCGCAGTCGTCGACGCGCTCAAGAGTTCTGATTCACAAGCCGTACGCTGAGACGACCGCCGCATTCAAGTCGGCAGGTGATCTTGGTTCGACCCTCGGGGAGTTCAACCCGTACGCGGCGTTCTGTGTCGTCTGAAATGGCATCAAAGATTGGCAAGTCCCACGCGTCGTCGGCAGACAGGTAGCTGCCGGCGGGAAGTCGGTACAGGATTTCAGCCTGGGCATTCTCGAATCCGCAGCTGATCACCAGTTCAACTTCGAGTGCTTGGTCATCGGTTGACGCGATGCAGCGATTTGCACCGATGAGCGCGCGCGCTTCTGGGCGGTTGAATGCGCTGGCAGATCCGACCGCTGGCTGCAGCCACTCGTGCTCCGCGCGTCCGTGGCGAGCAACGGCGTGCTCCACAACGGCATGGGCGGGGCGAGCAGGTCGAGCGATGTTTCGCGCGGCTGGCTCGAAGTGCGTGGTAGTTGAATAGCTCGGGGAGAAGTCACGGTCCATCTGAAGCACCTCACAAAGTGGGTTCAATGAGCCTTTAACCAATCTCTCCACCCGCTTATGCGTGAACGAAGCGGTTTATGAATCAGCCCTCTTTGCAACATTTCACTTTTGTTTGGCGGTCCCGGGATCGCCTTGGCGCGACTCGCGGCGAAATGCCCGATTTGGGGCTGATTCCGGGCGTTCGCTCACCCGGAGCGGGGTTTCAAACTGTCCGCTCCAGAAGCGATTTTTTGCCTCTTTGGGGCTGCCGGTGCTGAGAGCCCCCATGGCTCGGAGCGCCATCAGTTGGTCGCCGCGGACGGACATGGTCCAACCGGGGACGGAATGCCCGCCATCCGGATCGGCTGGCAAGGACCCCTGTTGGCTTGCCACATCACGCAGCCTGCGCAGCGCTTCCACATCTTCAAGATCAACTTCCCACCCAGTGCGGGACAGGCTCGAACCCGGCCACCACAGGTGCGAGCGGCGCCGGGCAATGCCGTTCTCCCGCAGTTCCAGCACTACGCCGATCAGCATGTCTGCGTACTCCGCGCCCGCGAAGGCGCGCGTGTTGAAACGAATGCCTGCGGGGCGATCGTCATCGGTCCAGATGGATACGGGGAAATCAAATGCCTCGCGTGCGGTCTGGGTGATCTCTGGATCGTCACTTGGTTGAAGATGGGCAAGATCGAGTGGGCGAACAACTGCATCAATCACAAGTGGTGGTTGCGCCACCCATGGATTCCATGCCGTGGCTCCGTCATCGCGTCTGCGAGTTTCCAAGTCGAGCGTGGCCCGTATGCGACCGTCGGTGGTTGGGATCGGTAGTTGCAGTGCCCCGAATCCAGGCTGGCGTCGCAGCGCGGACATTCCGTCGCCGACCAGCCAGTTGGATTGATCGTCATGCAACCGGACGCGCCATTCCGTATCGGCGCCCCACACGATGCCGCGTACACCCGCAACTGGCGCTACGCCAACGGGCCAATCTGTGGGGACCATCACATCAATCCATGGGGCAAAGAGTGTCAGGCGGCTGGCGCGCGCAGATACGAACTTCGCGCGCGCTTCGCGACGTACTTCAGCGGAGGCGACGGGTTCATCGGCGACCGGGGCAAGTTCGGCGGGAAGACAGAACGTTGTACGCGCAAGCGTCAGGGTGCGCCAATCATCTGGGTTTCCAAGTGCTTCCTCGCCTGGATCAAGTACATCAATCAGGTCCAAGATGTGCTGTCCATCAAGTTGCCCATTCACGATCCGGTTGTTGAGTTCAGTCTGCGCCCACGTGGGCAACTGTCCGCTGGGTAACAGGCGCGGCAGTTGCACCAACACCCCGTTTGGGACAAATCCAACCCACGAAGCATTGAGTATTTCTAGGCGCGCCCAACCAGTGACCACCAGAATTCCAGCGAGCGCCGTGATGGCCACCCCCCAGCGTCGGCGCGTTTGTAGCAGTTCGCGTTCGTGGTGTGCGACATGGCCACATTCGCCGCAGGTCATGCCTGGGGTACCAGACAGATCATGCCAGCAGCGTGGGCAACGGCGGGTGCGTGCTTTGTCTCCAAAGAGCGCCCACCACACCGCGCCGACACCAAGCGCACTGAATAGCAGCACCAGCGCGACACTTGAAACGAGGAGTAGGACGACGCCGCTCACACCGTCACTGTAGTCGCTCGGTTCACCTGCTCAAGCCATACGAAGCCACTTAATCAGTTCGCGTGGGGAGGGCGGCTTGCCTTGCATCAGTACGCCAACGCGGAAAATCTTTGCACCACCCCAAACGAAGACTCCCACCCAGGCGAAGCCCCAGACGAGGCTGAGTATCACTTGCCAGGTATCGATCTGTTCATTGCTGGCCGTGACGCGGAGCACCATCACGAAGGGAATCGCAGGCGGGATGAAGCTGGAAATGGTGGCGATCCAACCGTTGGGTTGTTCACTGATGGGTAGCCACAGCATGATCGGCAAGGTCAAGATCAGCATGGCGGGCGTCACCAAGCTTTGCGCTTCGCGGAGATCATTCACGGCGCTGCCGACGCTGGCCATCATGATGGACACAAACGCATAGGCCATCACAAAGTAGACCAGCATCAGGATGAGCATGCCGGGTGACACCAGGTCGCCCATGGCTGCGGCGCTGAGTCCGGCAATACCCAATGCCCCGTACATGCCCAGCATCACCGCCGAAACCATGGCATATCCAATGATCTTGCCGCACAGAAGTTCCATGGGACTGACTGCGCTGAGGAGCACTTCCATCACCTTGCTGGCTTTTTCCTCAATGGTGGTGGTGAGCAGGTACTGACCGCTTGCGAATGTGGCGATCCAGAGGAGCATCATGAATCCCATGGGGAGGAGCGTCTTAGCGATGGCGTTTTCGTCCGCTTCGGCTCCTTCGGTAGACATTCTGCGTACTGATGTTTCTGGAAGCGCTAGCAGCGCCTTCAGTGATGTGTAGTCCGTGCCAACGCGCTGCACGCGCGCTTTGACAATTGCCTTGGCGATGGATTTTTCCAACATGCCTGTGAGCCGTGGTGCGCTTCGCGTTGGCACGATGAGCGTGAAGGTGAGTTCGTTACCTTCGGCGTCCATGTGATTGGCGTTGAGGAGTTCGGGGGTCACGATGGCAAGGCCAAGGAGCGATCCATCCTGCACCTTGGCGCGCAGTTCATCCACGCGATTGACATCTTGCACAGATTCCACCTTGACATCGATGGATGGAAGGCTGGCGGTTGCTTGTTGTGCAGCATCACTGCCGGGCCAATTCTTGAGTGCCGAGGTTCGCCGCAGTGACTCTTGCATGTCTTTAGCCACTTGCTCCGGGGTGAGCTCTTCGGCGGCAAACGCAGCAACCGTGCCGCTTTCATCGATCACCACCAAGGTGCCTACCACTGGCGTCATTTGCATTCCGATCAACAGTCCAAGGGCGGCAAAGGCAGCGAACATCACCACCGGCATCACGACCGCGCCAAAGATGAATCCCTTGGTGATGACGGTGTGGCGGAACTCGCGGAACGCGATCGTCCAGACTCTGCGCATTGGACTGGCGTGCATTCGGTCAGCCATTGCCGGATTCCTCACTCGAGGGCATCGCCTCGCCAACAAGTTCAACAAAGACATCATCAAGTGTTGTCTTGCGCAATTCGACGGTGCGTACCGGCATCAACGCGATGGCCGCGCGCATCACATCTTGCGGATCAACGTCGCGTGCAATGGTCAATTCGGCAGCGTGGCGTTCCGGATTCCACTGCGCACGCTCCACGCCTGGCAGCGCGCCGAGGCGAGATGCATCTGCTGGGTTATGTGAGGACGGCTCCACTTGCACCGTGCGCGGATCGAAGCGTGCGTGAATTTCTGTCATCGACGCGTCCAAGATCTTCTCGCCGTGGTTGATCAAGACGATGCGATCGCAGAGCTGCTCGGCCTGATGCATGACATGCGTGGAGAAGATGATGGTCCGTCCCGCGTCATGCAAGTCGCGGATCAGGCGATTGATGAGGCGCGCGTTGACCGGATCCAATCCGCTGAATGGCTCATCAAGGATGATGAGTTCAGGATCATGAATGACGCTGGCAATGAATTGAATCTTCTGTTGTTGTCCCTTGGACAATTCTTGGCAGCGCTTCTTGCTGGCGTCGGTCAACTGCACGCGTTCCAACCAGGCGTTGACACGTGCGTCTAAGCCAGCACCTGGCAGCCCCTTGAGGGTAGCCATGAACTTCAGAAACTCCGTCACGCGCATGCGTCGATAGAGTCCGCGTTCTTCGGGCAGGTAGCCGATGCGATCCTTGGCACTGATGGCGTCTGCGCCCAATACTTGCACCGAGCCTTCATCGGGATGGATGATCGACATGATCATCCGGATGGTGGTGCTCTTCCCCGCGCCGTTTGGACCAATGAATCCGGTGAGGGATCCATCAGGTACATCAAGGTCGATGCCGCGAACGGCCTCGGTCTTACCAAAGCGCTTCCAAACGGCGCGGAGATTGACAGCAGAAGTGGTCATTGAGTGCAGCGTGATGTAGTTACTTAGTGGCTGGCGTTGCAGGAGCCGCGGGAACTGCAGGCGCAGCGTTCTTCATGGCAGCGATTTCTGCTGGTAGTTCAAATGCTTTGGCAGTGACGCCATCCCACGTTACGGATTCGATGGTCATCACTTGCATCTGCCCCATGACTTTGGTGGTGGTACGGGCTGGCAGCTTGACGTCCGCGAAGTCCTTGTAATCACTGGTCAACAAAGTCACCGGAATGCTGCCCATGGGCGTGGCTGCCATCATGGTCATGCCGGCCATGAGACCGGTTTCCTTGTCGTAGAAATTGTTGGTGGGGGTTGCGTCTGGAGTTGATGGAGCAATCTTGATCTGCCAGCACGGGCGCGTTTCAAACTCAACAAGACCAAGCACTTCGGCGTTGCCTGGGTTGCGCATCAGGTCCAAGTCGCGGCGGAAGTTTCCATCGCGCTTGAGGTCCGCAATCTGCTTGGCATCCATCATGGCTGGTCCGCGCATCGGATCGATCGTCCAGCCAACGGTGCCGTTGAAGCCGCTGCGCGACTGTCCCATTCCTGGAAGGTCCATGACGATGGCAATGCTGTCTGGAGCCATCGCCTGCATATCCATGGAGCCCTTGAGGCCGGCGGAAGGAATGTCAATGATGCCCTTTGAACTCATCATGGTCTTGGCCTCCCATGCCTTCTCACCACCGGCGGCGGTGATGTGGCGCGTCAGTAGCTCTTGCGCGGATGGCTTGGCGCCTTCAAAGGCAACCGGCGGGAACTTCGGGAGTCCGGCAGGTGCGGGCGCGGCGGCGGGAGCTGCTGGTGGGGTGGCTGGCGGAGTAATCGGGGCAGCGGGTGCAGCGGGTGTGGCAGCCGGGCTCTTTGCTGGCGGTGTTGGCGTCTGCGCGGATTGCGCGAGGGCGATGGTGGTGCAAGCGAGGGCGGCTGGTATGAACGAGAGGATGGTGCGGTGTTTCATGATGGGTCCTGTGCGAAGTGAAAGTGCTTTGTTGAAGTGCAGGTGCGATGAGAAACGTCGATGTGTCGCGGAAGTTAGGTTGTGAAAGTGCGGTGTGTTCAGTGTTCGTTGCTGCGCTGGCTTGCAATCCAACGCACGGCTTCGGCCATAGCGGGGTCGCCGAGAGCCGCGTAATCAGCGCGCGTGTACGGGCGTGCGTTGTCGGGGACCACGCCGGTTGCTTCCAGCGCGGAGCCATCGGGTAGCCGGTAGTCGGCGATCGCATGCAGAAAGACGTCGCCGTTGGGAAGTGTCATGGTGATGGCCGGGAGAGCGGCACCGGCGGTGCGCGTTCCGAAGACTTTCGCGCGCTTGAGGAATTGCAATCCTCCGGCAAAGATCTCGCTGGTACTCGCGGTGGAATCGTCCACCAGAATGGCCACCGGACCGGCGTAAGGAGTGACGGCCACGCCAGTACTACTCACCGTTCGCGGGTTGGTCTTGAATTGCAGCGTGACGTCGCGTGTCTTCATTTCGCCAAGATCGCGCGCTTCCGACGTGAAGTGACCGGCGATACCCATGGCCATGGCGCCGATGCCGCCCGGGTTGCCGCGCAAATCAATGATGATGCCGTCGGCGGAACGGAGCGTGTCCATGGCGATGTCAAACGGTCGCGCTACAGGGATCAGCCAGATGTTGAAGCGAATCAGGCCGATTTCATGGTCTGTAGCACCCCAGCGCTGCCGTTCGGTTTCATCAAGGTGACGCCAAGTGAGTTCAGTTGGAAGTGCGGGAAGCAGACCGAATTTGGTGTGCGGGCGCGAGTCAAGTTCGTAGGTGACATCGGCGGTGAGAGTGGAGCCGTCGACGGTCTCCAGCTGCCACGAACGGGTAGTACCAGGATCGCCAGTAGTGGCGATGTGTGCCATCTGCGCGCGTTGGTAGCGCTCCAGGCCGTCGCCGGGCGGCAGGTGGTCAGCAACCGCCGCGATGGTGTCGATGTTGCCGTTGGCGATCTTGGTAACGCGCATGCCGGTGGTGACGCCTGCGCGCTCTGCCGGAGATCCGGGCTCGACCGCCACCACAATCGCGTCCCACGTGCCGACGGCGCCTTCGTGTGGCATGAATGCAAGTTCCGCGCCGGCCTGGCCCTCTTTCACTGCAGGACTTGGCTGCTTTGCGACCGCAGCGGGTTGTGCGGTGGAGGCGTTGTCCGCGTGTGGGGCTTCAAGTTCGAGTTCTTCGGTATTGGCGAACTCACTGGGAATGATGGCAAAGTGACTTTGCTGCAAACGACTGAGTGCATCCGTGAGTACGGCGCGTAATGCCTCGTTGGACTCTGCGGCCGTGGCCTTGGGCAGCAACTCAGCGCGCACCGCGTTCCAGTCAACTCCGCCGAGCGTGGCGTCCCAATGTGAATCGCGAACGGTGGTCCACACGGCGTCAAAGGTTGCGGCGTTGGTTGCGGCGTTGGTTGCGGGGGAGGGCGACGGCGCGGTGGTCGGCGTCGTCGTGTTCGATGCAGGGGGACTCAAAGTCGCCGCGTCTATGGTGGCGCCCTTGGTGGTCGCGTTGACAGTTGCTGCACGATCATCCGGCGCGCAATGCGCCATGGACAGTGCGGTGATCAGGATGACAAGCGAGGGAACGCAGGGAACGCGGGGAGCCATGGACTGACAAGGGTACGAACCGGCGAACAATGGCGATGCACCCAGCACTCTTGCATAACGTCCAATAATACTAATGCTCAAATCTTTCCCAATGCCATCCATCCGTATATCCGGATGAACGGTTGAATCGGGGCGGGTATTGAAGTACGGTTCAACTACATATGGCCAGCACCTTTCAGTCGGCGTTAGATCGTGGCATCGTGGTGTTTGACGGTGCGATGGGGACCAGCATTCATTCGTGCGCTGATTGTGCTGCAGAGGATTACCTCGGCCGCGAGAATTGCACCGACATCTTGGTGCGCAGTCGGCCCGATCTGATTCAGCGCATCCATGAGGGATTCTTGGCAGCCGGTGCCGACGTTGTGGAGACGGATTCGTTCGGTTCCAACAAGTTGGTCGCTGCTGACTTTGATGAAGAGATGGTCAGTTGGGTGTACGACCTCAATGTGCGCGCGGCTCAGGTAGCGCGCGCGGCGGCCAACAAGTTCAGTACGCGCGATCGACCACGCTTTGTTGCAGGGTCGATCGGACCGGGTACGAAACTCATTACCCTGGGGCAAGTTTCCTGGGAGTTGATGCTCGATTCATATCGCGAGCAGGCGCGCGGCCTCATTGATGGTGGCGCGGATTGCCTGATCGTTGAGACCAGTCAAGATCTGCTGCAAGTGAAGTGTGCGATCAGTGCTTGCCTTGATGCCCTCGGCGCCGCGAAGAAGACGCATGAAGACATTCCGATTCTTGCCAGCGTCACCATGGAGACCACCGGCACCATGTTGCTTGGCTCCGACATGGCAGCAGTAGTGAATGCACTGCGACCGTTTCCGATTGCCAGCCTTGGTTTGAATTGCGCGACCGGTCCAACCGAGATGGCCGAGCACATTGCCTTCTTGGCCAAGCATTGGAACCGTCCGTTCAGTGTGATCCCCAATGCGGGTCTACCGATTCTGGTGGATGGACGCACGGAATACCCTTTGCGGCCCGAAGGATTTGGCGCAGCGATGCGTCGATTCATCGAAGAATTTGGCGCAGGAATCGTCGGTGGATGTTGCGGTACCACCAACGAGCACATCAGCGCACTCCGCGAAGTGGTTGGCACGCGAACGCCGATCACTCGCGTAGCGGTGAGCACGCCAGGGTGCTCAAGCCTGTACGGATTCACCGAGTTCCGGCAAGACAACAGTTTCCTGATTGTTGCAGAGCGCACCAATGCCAATGGAAGCAAGAAGTTTAAGACGCTGTTGGACGCCAATGATTGGGATGGCCTGGTCAGCATGGCGAAAGAAGAGATGCGCGATGGCAGTCACCTCTTGGATGTATGCGTTGACTTTGTTGGACGCGACGGCGTACAGGACATGGCCGAGGTGGCCAGCCGCTACGTACAACATGTGAACGCGCCACTGATGGTTGACAGCACCCAAGCAGATGTGATTGAAGCCGCGCTGAAGCGAGCTGGTGGACGCTGCATTGTGAACAGCATCAACTTGGAAGACGGCGAGAAGCGGATCGATGAAATTTGCCCGCTGCTCAAGCGCTATGGCGCGGCATGCGTGGCGCTCACTATCGATGAAGATCCGCAGGCTGGTATGGCCAAGACCGCGGACCGCAAGGTGGAAATCGCAGCGCGCATTCATGATCTCTTCACGCGCAAGTGGGGGTTAGATGCCCACGACTTATTCTTTGATCCGCTGACATTCACCATTGCAACCGGCAATGATGAAGATCGTCGTTTGGGTCTGGAGACGTTGGAGGGCATCCGGCGCATCTCCGAACGGTTCCCAGAATGCCAAATCCTGCTTGGACTTTCCAACATTTCCTTCGGACTCAAGCCATCTGCGCGAGCCGTATTGAACAGTGCGTTCCTGCATGAAGCGCGCATGCGTGGTCTGACTGCGGCGATTGTGCACCCGAGCAAGATCCTTCCGGAGAATCGCATTCCGAAGGAGCAGTGGGATGCTGCGCAGTGGTTGATCTTTAATCGTCGTGGTGCGGAACGTCCGGAAGGGATGCCTGAGGACTTTGATCCGCTGCTGCACTTCATCGGGCTGTTCCCCGATGGTGCCGAAACAGTAGAGGTTCGAAAGACGCTCGCGGATCTTCCGATTGAAGAGGCGCTGCAGCAGCACATCATTGACGGCGAAGACAAAGGTATTGAAGCGGCGCTCGATCGCGCACTGGTGGTGTACGGGCCGTTGGAAATCATCAACGACCATTTGCTCATGGGCATGAAAGTGGTTGGTGATCTCTTTGGTTCCGGCAAGATGCAGTTGCCATTTGTTCTGAAGAGTGCCACGGTGATGAAGAAGGCAGTTGCCTTGTTGCAGCCGCACATGGAGAAGGCTGGCGCCACCGGTCGTGCCAAGGCGCGCATTGTGTTGGCGACGGTTTCCGGCGATGTTCATGACATTGGTAAGAATTTGGTTGACATCATTCTCACCAACAATGGATTTGAAGTTCACAATATTGGCATCAAGCAGCCGCTGACAGCGATGCTGGAAGCAGTGGAGCGAACCAATGCCGATGCGCTTGGCATGAGCGGATTGCTGGTGCGCAGCGTGGGCGTGATGGAGCAGAATCTGCGCGAACTCAACGAGCGCGGTATCAATATTCCCGTACTGCTTGGCGGTGCGGCACTCACGCGTCATTACGCGGAGGGTCACTTGCGCGGCATTTACGCCGGGCCGCTTTACTACGGGCGCGACGCGTTCGAAGGCATGTCCGTATGTGATGCATTGGCCACCGGCACGTTGGCGGCGATTGACGAGCAGATCGA
>DBCE01000040.1:5822-27092 GCA_002292895.1 Phycisphaerales bacterium UBA966 | reverse complement strand
GGCGGCACGACGCATCAGCTTGATAAGCCGTTCTTTGTGATGGCAACACAGAACCCGATTGAGCAAGAGGGCACCTATCCGTTGCCAGAAGCGCAATTGGATCGATTCTTCTTCAAGCTTGAAGTTGGCTATTCAACGCGCGCTGATTTGCGTGAAATTCTGGCGCGCACCACCGCCGGGACGATTGACGAACCGCAGAAGGTCATTGACGCAGAAACCATCATTCGCCACCAGAAACTGGTGCGAGCAGTGCGGATTTCCGATGCCGTACAGGATTACGCAGTGCGCGTGGTGTTGGCGACGCATCCGCGCGGGCAGTTTGCCACGCCGCTAGTGAATCAATTTCTGCGCTTTGGAGCAAGCCCTCGTGCAGCACAGACGATGGTGCTTGGCGCGAAGGTCAAAGCGTTGCTTGCTGGGCGCGCCACCGTTTCCGTGGAAGACATCAAAGCGGTGGCCCTTCCGGCACTGCGGCATCGCGTGTTGCTCAACTTTGAAGCGGAGGCTGAGGGCCGCGGCGCGGATGAGATTGTCAAGAACATTTTGGAGACGGTGCCCACCGCGGCTGCCGACTTTGCAACTCGGTGAGGTCATCACCGGTCACTGAGCGCAGCCAGCTCACTTGCACCGGCGCTTGCACTATTTACTGAATGGCGGAGTCCCATGCGGTGTTCGGCTCACGGCTCGGCAATGGTCCGCGGGTTCGATCCGAGTCTGGATCGCCGCGGTCTGCTGGGAATTCCGCGCGCATCTGCGTTCCGTGCGGCGCGAGCGCCGCGAACGTCAGGGTTCCGCCGTGTCGCTCAACCAATGCGCGTGCCACCGCGAGCCCGAGCCCCGTTCCACGCTGTCCTTTGGTGCTTGCAAATGCCTCAAAGAGACGGCTTTGGTGCTCAATCGGTACCCCTGCGCCATTGTCGCTTACATCAATGCGGAACACGCTGCGTGGCGCATCGAACGCACAATGCACCGTGACCCGACCACTCCGCTCCGGCGCTGCCTCCACGGCATTTGCAAGCAGATTGAGAAGCACCTGATGAACGGCGTTTGCATCGATCGGCGCGGGCGGCAAAGAGGGATCGACGTGCGTGAGTAACTGAATGCTGCGGCGATCCGCGGTTGATTTCATCAACTCACATGCTTCCAGTACTACCGCTCCAATATCTGACTCTTCAATCTCCAGCGGGCGGTCCTTGGCATACGCAAGCATGTTCATCACGAGCCATGAGATGCGATCAAGGTTGCGTGCAACGATCGGCCAGCCTTCGCGCGCCATTTCCAGATCGCCACGGCGCAGTGCGAGCTCCACCGCGTCAGCTCCACCGCGGAGACCTTGCAGGATGTTCTTCACACTATGGCTGATGGTGGCAACGGTCTCGCCAATAGCTTGGAGTCGCGCGGGGTCTGACTCCGTCACTGGCAGTACAGCAGCCCCTGGATTCAGCGCTTGCACATGCATCTGCGTATCGCCGCAGCGGATCACATCTCCGGCGCGTAGTTGGACGCGAGACTCAATGCGTTGCCCGTTCACCCAAGTTCCGTGCGTGCTACGTAGGTCGCGGAGGTACCAGTCGCCGGTCGACGGTGTGAGTTCCGCGTGACGCCTGCTCACGCTGGAATCAGAGGAGCCGAGGGCCTCCGTGCTGCGGCCGATCAGTTGTGGCTCGGTATCGGGCAGCACGTGTTGCTTCCCGCTATCTGGCCCTGAGATCACATGCAGCACGATCATCCAGTCATTCCTCGGAGATGAGCTTGCGTAGATCTGCCGCGCGTTGCGCATCGAGCAGGGTGAGTTGATACTCCTGCTCACCCGCGCATTTGCGGTCTCCCAGCGCAAAGCATGCAAGGCCCAGCACGTAGCGCGCTTGCACGGATTTGGGATCCGCGGCGATGGCGGCCTCGGCCAAGGTGCGTGCGTCGGCCCAACGCTTGTCCTTGTATGCAACGACGGCCAACTTCATCTGCGATGCCGCAACACTTTCAGACGATCCGCTCTTGGCGGCAATCTCATAGGCAAGACGTGCGCGTTCAACATCGCCCGTGGCCTCGAGGGCCACGCCGCGTTGTGCATGCGCTGACCGATGCGCGGGCGCCAACGCGATGGCACGATCAAACGCAGCAATCGCATCTTGGTGTCGCCCCAGCTTGTCGTAGGCGAATCCGAGCGCCGCCTGTAGGTCAGCATCATTCGGTCGCGCACGCACGACTTCGTCGATCCGCTGTGCAGCGTCGCCCCAACGCTTTTGTGCCAAGAAGCACCAACCAAGGATCGCTTTTGCTTCAATCTCGTTGGGATCGATGCGGAGTGCGTCGTCTGCATTGCTTTGCGCTTTGGCAATGTCACCAGCATTCCACCAATGAACGGCGACCGCGGTGTAAATAGCAGCGCTTTCCGCGCCCGCTTCCTTGGCAACTACCAGCGCAGCAAGCGCTTTTTCAGGCTTTCCTTCGCTGTTCCACAGTGACGCAAGCTCAAGGGCCGCAGCAGCCTGCCGCGCATCGGCGCGCAGCGCTTCCTCAAAGGCGGCAACAGCTTCATCGCGCGCGCCTGTCTTGAGAGCCAAGTGGCCAACCGTGTGCATCGCATGTGCGCGGCGCTTGGCGTCTTTCATGGCTGGCAACGAAACCGCTTTGCGCGCAGCCTCAAGACCCTCGGCACTGTTTCCAGTGGCATCCAGTGCCAGGGCCAAGTTGGTCCATGCTCCCGCCATGCCAGCATCAATGGTGAGTGCTTCACGGTAAGCACTGATGGCCGCGGCGTGATCGCCAGATTTTTGTGCTGCGATGCCACGCGCGAATGCATCGCGGGATTTTGCTCGTAGTTCTTCTGCAAGGCGTGCGGCTTCGCGCGCAGCGAGCACTTCTGGTGCGACCCAGTCACGCAGTGCGGTTGGCGGACCAGCAGCATTCTCAGTTCCGGCCTCAACAAGTGTGGGCGGCAGTACTGGCTCGGGTTCCGGCTCAGGCACTGGTGCGGGCGCGGGGGCAACAGGCGGCGGCGGCGCGGGTACACGTCGCAAGAAGAGCGCCAGCACCACGGTGAATGCGACAGTCGCCACAACGAACGAGAGGATGATGCGCTTGGTTCGATCCACGTGGGCAAGCGTACTTTGCAACGGGCCCGCGCAATACACCCACGCAGCGCGTACCCGGCGCGCCTCGTTAGTGCTGGAATTCGTAGATCGGACCAACACCAAGGATGCTGGTCAATTCATCGAGCGCAGATCGTGACTCGCGCAAGAGTTGCGGGTCCGCCAGGTCCTTGGGGGACAGCTCCTCACGGTAGTGACGACGCACCCACGCCTCCAGCGCGGCATGGCCTGCAGGCGTCCACAGGCATCCCGGGGCGACCGCGGACACTTCCTCTGCAGTGAGAGGAACTCGTAGTCGCAAGCATGCTGGACCGCCGCCGTTGCGCATGCTCTCCCGAACATTCAGGTAAATGACGGATTTCACGGGGCACGCTTTGCTATCCACCATCCGTTGCACCAGCCGCGCGATGCCCGGGTGGCCTTCGCTCTCCACAGGAAGGATCAGCGCCATGGTGCCGTCTGTCAGTGAAATCAACTGCGAGTTGAAGAGGTAGGTGCGTACCGCATCGGCGACACTCACCTCTGATTCCGGCACAACAAGCGCTTGGAAGTTAGGACCCACCGCGGCAGCGAGATCGTCAAGGACTCGGTCTTGATCGAGGAGCGCCAACTCATGCACCAGATAGAACGATCCGTTTCCAACAGAGATCACATCGTTATGAAATACACCATGATCAATAGCGGCGGGATGTTGTTGGGCGTGGATGCATTGATCGTTGCGAATGCCGTGCAGCGCTGCGATCGCTTGACCAGCTTCGAGCGTTTGCCGCGCTGGATAGCGTGAAGGACGTCGGCCGACGCCGCTGGCATGCGCGCCGAAAACAAAGAGATGTACCCCAGGATTTTCACCGCCATTACCACCCGATGCTGTGAACCGAGTGTGATTTGCTGCACCTTCATCGCCCCACGGTGACGGCGCGCCCGACGCGTCAAGCGCGGCAAGCGCATCATGAATGACAAATCGTTGTTCGTCACGAAAGATGGCGCGCAGAGTGCGTGCAGTCTGCGGCGCCTCGATGGCGCGATGTGGCATGGTGCGTAAGTTGGCCACCGTCATATGAACGCGGCCATCACCGGAATCCTTTGAAGGCGTGACGGTGGCCGCGTTGGCAGTCCACATAGCACTGGCGCTTGATGCGCGCGCTAAGAGATGCGGTGCATCGCGGGCGGCAGTTGCAATCGCCACCTCATCCGAACCAGTGAATCCAAGCGCATGCAGTGTGGCAATGTGTGGTCGTTCGTGCGGTGGAATCCAACCTTGCACAAGACCCAGTCGCGCGAGTGCGGCCGCTTTCGCAAGACCTTGCAGCGCGGCGTCGCGTGGCCGAGCCGTTGTCCCCTGGTTTGAGGTGCTTGCCACGTTTCCGGGCGACAGCCCGGCGTAGTTGTGGGTGGGGCCGACGATTCCGTCAAAGTTCGCTTCCGGCACGGATTGGAGCGTACCGCGCGCCCGTCTTACAATCCGCAGCCTGATGGCACGCGCTTCAGCAGCTTCCGGATCGAAGGCATCCCGTATGTCCCCCGACGCTTCCATGCGCATCGTGGTGCTCACGGGCAAGGATTCGTTCACGCGCGTCGAGCACTCGCGGCAACTTCATGCAGCGCTGACCGAACAGTTTGGGTCGGTCGATCGATTTGAGTTTGATGGAGCATCAGCAACCCTTGCGCAGGTGATGGATGAGCTCCGTTCCTACGGGTTGCTCTCACAGCACAAACTCATCGTGATTGACAATGCTGAAGGATTCATTGGCGCTGAAGATCGGCGCCGTGCCATGGAACGCTACGCAGCAAATCCGCAGCAAGAGAGCACGCTACTGATGCGCGCGGGCACACGGTGGAATCCGGGCAAGTTTGACAAACTTGTTGAAGCCAGCGGTGGCGCGGTGATCAAGTGCGAACCACCCAACGATAAGGACGCGATCAGTTGGTGTGGTGCTCGTGCAGAGAAGCGCCATGGTGCAAAGTTAGCGGCCGGTGCGGCGGAACTGTTGGTAGAAAAAATCGGGCCGGACTTGGCGCGCATCGATACTGAACTTGCCAAGTTGGCGACCGCAGCGGGTGAGGGCAAGCCGATCTCACGTGCGCTGGTTACAGAATTTGTTGGTCAGTCGCGTGAGGAACAGGCGTGGGGGTTGCAGTCGGTACTCATCCAGAAGGGCGCGGGTGCTGCGCTGGTCAAGTTGAACGAATTGGTCCGTATTTCAGGCGTCGCCGACGCGTTGATTGGGTGGACCATCGTTGACCTCCTGCGCAAGGCACACGATGCAGCGCGACTCATGGACGACGGGCAGAACGACTTTGCAATTGCCAAGCAACTCAAGCTTTGGGGCGATGCACAGGCACTGGTATGTCGCGCGGCGCGTGCCCTTGGTAGTGCTGGAGCAGCCGCGCTATTGGCGGAGAGTGTGCGTACTGATGCGCGCACAAAGTCGGGTTTCAGTTCGGACAGCGCTCGAACCTTTGAGGCGCTAGTGGTTACCATCGGTGCTCGCATTCGATGAAGTACTCAGACACGCTGCTCCCGCTCACCACGCTCACCACATGTGTCGCATTGGCGGCATGTTCATCGGCTCAGCGCACCGCGCCTCCGCCGATCACTCCCGTGCGTGCGCAGCCCGTCGTTATTCGCGAGACCATTGATCCGCTGCCGCAGGCCGACACGCGGCGGCGTGTGGATTCACAGGTGGCCGCTCGCACGAGCTCGCCGAGTGTTCGCCCGTCCGCGCTGCCGATGTTTGAGATGACATTGGCTCCAGCGGATCCGAAGCAGATTGCAGCATTGCCCGTGCCGCAGTCGGCAGAAGCGATGCCGGTTGACACCATGCGCGCGATCGACACCGCGCCGCCACCGCTGTTGCCTGAGCCGGTGCCGGTGCCCGTGGCTGAACCAGTTCCTGCGGTTGCCGCTGTGCCGGTACCTGTGGCTGAACCCGTTCCAGCGGTTGCCGCTGTTCCAGTGGCGGTTGTGGCCCCGGTGGTCGTACCGGTTGAAGTGCCGCCTGCGCCAGCGGTTGAAGAGTCACGCATTGCCGAGGCAGCGCCCGCAAGTGCGGCTGAGCTTCCGCCAGAACCAACGATGCCGAACCGGGTGGCCGTGAAGGCTGCAAACCCCGTTGCGCCGGTACTCATGACTGGCACAGCGATTGTTCCAGCCGCTGACAGAGCAGGCGTTCGCGAGCGTCCCGCGCCAACACCGGCGCGTGAACCAGAGCCCCTGCCGACACCGGAGCCGACACCGGAGCCGACACCGGCCCCCGCGCCGACACCGGAACCAACACCCGCGCCAACACCGGAGCCCGCGCCCGCACCGGTTGCAGAACCTGCGCCCGTACCGACCCCAACACCGGAGCCAGCACCCGCGCCTGCGCCGGTCGCGGAACCGGAGCCCGCGCCGACACCAGAGCCAACGCCTGCGCCTGCGCCGGTCGCGGAACCAGCACTCGCACCGACACCAGAGCCAACGCCAGCACCTTCGCCTGCGCCGGTCGCGGAACCCGCACCCGCACCGACACCAGAACCAACGCCCACACCAACACCGGAGCCGACACCCGCGCCCGCACCAACACCCGAGCCAACACCTGCGCCCGCGCAGACACCGGAAGCGGAACCTGCGCCAGCGNNGCCAGCGCCGACACCAGAGCCCGCACCAACACCAGAGCCGACACCGGTCGCGGCACCAGCACCCGCGCCTGCACCGGTCGCTGCACCTGCACCCGCACCCGCTCCCATCAAGCTGACGAATCCCGTCATGGCGTCCAAGGTTCGCGCCTTCGGAGACATTGAGCCATTGGATGCCGGATCGTTGCATCCTGGCGATCGCTTCCTTGTGTACGTCGAGCTGCTCAATTGGCCATTCGTCCCAGGAGACGGCGGACGCGTTGCAGCGCATGCGCAGTACTCGCTGCGCATTGAGAACTTGGCCGGAACGGTCATTTGGAGCGAGGGCCCGCTCGACGCAACGCATACCGCGGCAGCCCCCACGGATGAACTATTCATCACGCGGATGGTTCGCCTCCCTGACTCGCTCCTCGGCGGTCAATATCGGCTAGCAATCGAGGCGACTGATGTGGCAACCGGCATGACTGCCAAAGTCAAGACGCCGTTTACGGTCATACCGTTAAACAAGCGCTAATCGCTTGATGTAACGCATCGGTAGCCGAAGTACAATGTCCCTCCGCCTCCCTCTCGGAGGCACCGCACGTGCCAGACGACGCATCCAACGCACGACCAGACCTTGACGCCCCGATAGCACCCCTCGTGCCGACGGTGGTGGATGGCGCCCAAGGCGTTGTGGATGCCTCGCTTCCAAACACAGATCTGCACTCCGCCAATGGTCGGCACAGTAATGGTCATGGCGGGGGCATCGCGTTGGCCATCGGCGCGGTCGGCGTGGTGTTCGGAGATATTGGCACCAGCCCGCTGTATGCGTTTCAGGAAACCATTGCCCACCACGGCAGCGCCGATCGCGCGTTCGTGATGGGCGTTCTGAGTTTGATTTTCTGGGCGCTATTCCTGGTGGTGGTTGCGAAGTATCAGCTACTGATTATGCGTGCCACCAATCGTGGCGAAGGTGGATTGTTCGCCTTGCTCTCTCTCTTGCCCCGCGGTCTGCAGCGACGCGCGGATTACCGATTGGCGTTCTTTGGCGCCATGGCCATCATGGGCAGTGCATTGCTGTTCGGTGACGGCGTCATCACGCCATCCATCTCCGTACTGTCAGCGATGGAAGGTCTCACCGTCTTTGACGAAAGCCTGCAAGGGTGGGTGGCACCGTTAACAACAGTGGTGCTGGTGTTCTTGTTCGCCGTGCAGCGATTTGGAACGGGGCACATCGGCCGCATCTTCGGTCCGGTGATGCTCCTGTGGTTTGGTGTGTTGGGATTTCTTGGACTGCGCGCCATCGTCTCGGATCCAAGTGTGCTTGCCGCAGTGAATCCCCTGTACGCCATCGAACTGATTGCAGCGAATCCGTCCGGCACATTCCTTTTGCTTGGCTCAATTGTCCTGGTAGTGACGGGCGCCGAGGCGCTGTATGCCGACATCGGGCACTTCGGAATTGGCCCGATTCGGCTTGGATGGTTCACGATCGTGTGGCCATGCCTGATTCTGAACTACTTTGGCCAAGGCGCATGGGCGATCGCCAACCCGCCGGATCCCGCGTTGCTTTCGCAATACAAGCCGTTCTACGGCCTAGTGCCTGCGGGATGGGTCATTCCCATGGTTGTGTTGGCGACGTTTGCCACCATCGTTGCGAGCCAGGCGATGATCTCCGGCGTCTTCTCGATGGCGCGCCAAGCGATCCGCCTCAACTATCTGCCACGCCTGGCTGTGGTGCACACATCAAGCTTCACTGAAGGTCAGATCTACATCCCGTTCCTCAATTGGACCATGATGATTGGATGCCTGATGACAGTGTTCTTGTTCCGCTCCTCAGCAGCACTTGCCGATGCGTACGGCATTGCCGTCACGGCGGTCATGGGAATCACCTCACTGTTGTTTGCTGAGGTGGCGCTGAAGACTTGGAAATGGAAGCCGCCAGTGGTGTGGATTGTGGTTGGCGCATTCCTAGCGATTGACTTGGCATTCCTTTCATCCAACCTTCTCAAGGTGTTCCATGGTGGTTGGTATGCACTGGCTATTGCGGCCGCCGGTTCCATAGTGATGGTCACTTGGAATCAAGGAACCCTGGCGGTGGGCCGCCAGATTGCCGCCCAAGGCGAAACGATCCATGAATTCCTGGCGCGGCTTTGGTCGGAGGTGGTGCCACGCGTTCCCGGCACTGCCGTGTTCCTGACACCAACCACGCAGGCGCCGTTTGCGTTGGTGAATTTCGTGAAGCACGCGCATGTATTGCATGAGCAAGTGATCCTTCTCTCGATCGCCCCCAGTGAACAGCCGTTTGTTGCCGATCGCGAACGCGTCACAGTGCGGTGGATGCCGGATGGATTCTGGAGTGTCTCGGCTCACGTCGGATTCATGGAGCAGCCCGATGCACCGGCCATCTTGCGGCTTGCGCGCGAGCGCGGTTTGCCGTTCGATACTGAAGAAACCACCTACTTTGCACGCAAGATGCAAGTGGTTCCTGGCGGTCCGGCGCGCATGGCTGGTTGGCGTAAAGGAATTTTCATCTTCCTGCACTCGAACGCAGCCGACGTGACCAGCGCGTTCAATCTTCCCTCGGATCGCACGGTTGAATTTGGCTTCCAGTTGAAGCTTTAAACAGAGTTCTCTATGCGATCCATTGCCATCAAGATGCTCTTCGGTGACACGGCAAAGTTCTATGGAATTCTGCTGGGGCTTTCCTTTGCAACACTGCTCATTGCGCAGCAAGCAAGCATCTTTGTCGGTCTGATGAGTCGCACCTATGCGCTCATTGAGGAAACTCCACAGGCGGATCTTTGGGTCACCGATCCCACCATGCAGTTTGTTGATGACACCAAGCCGATGCAAGTCACCGCCTTGCAGCGAGTACGCAGCGTGGACGGAGTGAGCTGGGCGGTTCCGCTCTTTAAAGGCCTCTTGGTTGCCAAGCTTCCAAGTGGATCGCGGCAGATTTGCGATGTGGTAGGCGTTGATGATGCAAGCCTGATTGGTGTGCCAGCGCGCATGATCAAGGGGGACGTCAGTGTCCTCCGCAAGCCAGACACCATCATCATCGAGACGCGTGGTGCTCGTTCGCGATTAGCGCAACCGATCAATCCTGCCGATCCAAGTGGGCCTAAGCGCCCGATTGAAATCGGTGAGGAACTAGAACTCAATGAGCGACGCGCCGTCATCGGCGGCATTGCGGAGACCAAGCCGACATTCCAGAATGTCCCCACGATCTACACCACGTATTCGCGAGCCATTGGATTTGCACCAGCAAACCGCCGAACGCTCAGCATGATTCTGGTGAAGGCGGCCCCCGGAGTTTCTGTGACGGAACTGCGTGATCGCATCGCGCGTGAGACCGACCTAGCGGTCTATACCCCGCATGACTTTGCGTGGACCACTATTACCTATTGGATGACGCAAACCGGAATTCCCATCAACTTTGGAATTGCCATTGCGCTTGGATTTCTAGTGGGTGTAGCCATTGCGGGACAGATGTTCTACAACTTCACGCTGGACAATCTGAAGTATTTTGGCGCGATGAAAGCGATGGGTGCGACGACGCCTCGGCTGCTTGGCCTGGTGGCGTTGCAAGGCGCGGTGGCGGGCGTTCTTGGACTCGGTCTTGGCTTGGGGGTTACCTCGATCGTTGGCCTGGCGATTCCCGGCGACAAATTGGCGTTCAAGATGACTTGGCACATTCCGGTGATTGCCGCCGCGGCGGTGATCTTCATTGTGGTTGCTTCCAGTCTCTTCAGCATGCGCCGCGTGGTGCAACTTGATCCATCTGAGGTGTTCCAAGGATGATCGAGCCGACCAACAGCATCGTTTGCAATGAAGTGTTCAAGACTTTCGGGGTCGGTGATTCCATGGTGCGCGCACTGCGCGGCGTGAATCTTGAAGTTCGCTTTGGTGAAATGATGGCACTGGTGGGGCCTTCGGGATGTGGAAAGACCACGCTGATTTCCATTCTTGCAGGTCTGCTGCAGCGCGACGAAGGCGAACTGGCGGTGCTTGGCACCGATCCATCTGCGCTGAGTAACCACGAGCGCACCATTTGGCGCGGTAAAAATGTGGGATTCATCTTTCAGCAGTTCAACCTGATTCCACAAGTCTCCATCCTGGAGAACGTTGCTGTGCCGCTACTGCTGCGGCACCATCCCAAGAAGGATGCCCTCGACCGGGCCGCAAAACTGTTGCAAGAAGTTGGATTGAAAGGCCGTGAATTGACGCGCCCCAACAAGCTCTCGGGAGGACAGCAGCAGCGGGTGGCCATCGCGCGCGCGTTGGTGACCGGTCCCCGCCTCCTTGTTTGTGACGAACCCACCAGTGCGCTTGACGGCGCCACGGGTCAGATGGTCATGGGGTTAATCCGGGAACTCACCGCCGCTGCTGAGCGCGTTGTCATTGTGGTGACGCACGACGAACGTATTTATCACTTCGCGGACCGCATCGCTCATCTTGATGACGGCCGGGTTACCCACGTCAGTACCCCCGCAGAGGCACTCGCCGAATCCGCACAGCGGATGGGTGACGCCGCCAAGCGCCATTGAACTACGCTTCCCTACAAGTCACAGACCTCCCACACAGGCATTGATCATGAATTGGAAGTTCATCGCACTCCCGATACTCGCAGTCGTTGGCATCGTTGCTTCGGCGTACACCGTCGCCAAGCAGAATGCGGCTATGCCAGCACCTCCGCCGATGGTGCCGCCCGTGTCTTCACCCTATGGCGATCGGGTCAGTGGCTCGGGCATCGTGGAGCCATCGTCGGAACTCATTGAGCTTGGCGCGCCAGTCAGTGGCTTGATCGAAGAAGTGTTAGTGAAAGAAGGGCAGCGTGTGGTGAAGGGGCAGCCGCTCTTCATCATCGACCGCCGCGCCTTGACCGCACAGGCGGCTGGCGCAGAGGCGCGCGCATTTGCCGCCGAGGCACGCTTGGCACAGTCGCGCAGCCTGCCGAAGCCGGAGACGTTGAAGCAGGCGCAAGCGCGCGCGGATCAGACCCGTGCGGCGGTGCGCGATGCGCAGGGGCGCCTTGATCGTCTGCGTGCCATCGGTGAAGCTGGCGCCATGAGTCACAATGAACTTCCGACGCGGGAGTATGAAGTAGCCAACGCGGAGTCAAAGGCAGCAGAGGCAGAGGCCAGTTTGGAATTCGTCCGCAAGGGAACCTATCCAGAAGACCTGCGGGTCATTGAGGCTGATGTTGCTACCGCCAAGGCCGAGGTGGGGATGATTCATACGGAGCTTGATCGATGCATTGCGCGCGCGCCCATTGACGCGCAGATTCTTCGTATTGATGCGCGGCCCGGGCAGTATGCCGCCGCCGGTCCCGGCGCCAAGACGCAAATGACTCTTGGTGACCTTGATCCCCTGTATATCCGTGTGGATATTGATGAACTTGATGCGTGGCGCTTTAGCGACAAAGGCAAAGCGATCGCGTCTCTTCGCGGTGGGCGGCAGGCGAGCTTCCCGGTGAGCTTTGTTCGTCGTGTGCCACTGGTGTTGCCGAAGAAGACACTTTCCGGCGAGAACGCCGAGCGAATTGACACGCGTGTTCTGCAGGTGATCTACGTGTTTGAGGATCCCAATGTCCCCGTGGCGCCTGGGCAGTTACTTGATGTCTTCATTGAAAGTGCTGGCGATGCGGGTGCTCCGGATCCAGTGGCTGTGCCAGTGACGGAACCTGCGGCGGCGCCAACATCTTCCACTCCGGAAAACGCTGCGGCAACTGCGCCTGATCATGCCAACTGAATCATCAGTCGCCATGCACGCCACTGAGCGCCGTGCCGCGGCGATTGCAGTAGCGGTTGGGTTTGTACTGATGGCTGTGAAGTTTGTTGCGTGGCGGCTGACGGGATCTTCAGCGGTCTACAGCGATGCGCTCGAGTCAATCATCAATGTTGTTGCCAGTGGATTTGCGCTGTGGGCAATCTCGCAAGCACACCGGCCTGCCGATCGCACGCACCCCTACGGTCATGGGCGCTTTGAATTTGTCAGTATGTCAGTGGAGGGCGCGCTCATTGGTGCAGCCGGCGCGAGCATCGTTTGGGAAGCGGTGCACCGATTGCTGGCTGGCGATCTTGGCGTGCAGCGCATTGAATGGGGGTTGTTTCTCATCGGCGCTACCGCCGCCGGCAATGGCGCGCTTGGCGCGTGGCTGATGAAACTTGGGCGTCGGAGTGGATCCGCGGCCCTCGTTGGCGATGGCCGGCACTTGATCTCTGACGCAATCACCAGCATTGGCGCGATCGCGGCGCTGGTAGCAGTGCGCATGACGGGCCTAGTGTGGATCGACCCGCTAGTAGCCATTCTGATGGCGTGCATCTTGGTTGGTCTGGGGATTCGCATGGTGCGGCGCTCGCTTGGCGAATTGGTTGATGAGCAGGACGCTGGCGATTACGAGACGGTCCGCAAGATTCTGGATGCGCATGTCAGCGGCACTGCGGGCGCTCGAACGCCGCTGATTCGAGGTTGGCACAAATTGCGGACGCGACACATCGGCAGACATCACTGGGTGGACTTTCATGTGCAAGTGGACGATTCATTGGATGTGCGCACTGCCCATGAGTTGGCTTCGTCCATTGAGTACGAGATAGAGGTGGCCCTGGGATGTACCGATGGCGGCAATGCCACCGCGCACATCGAGCCGTGGGATGAGCCTTTTTCCAAGCCTGCGTAACCATGGTGCCGTCGGCATGACTGTTCAACGCTACGCTGCTGTCCCATGCGCACCAGCATCCTCTCGGCACCGCTCCCCCTTGCCACGCTCCGGAAACTATGGAAGCCGCGCCGGGATTCATACGCCAATGCTCGGCTTTACGAGGACAATCGGATTCGTATTCATCGTGCATTCACTTGGCTTGAACACGCCGAGTCGTGCCGCGAAGCAGAGCTTGACGATCGCGTGCTTGCGCAATGGGCGGGTCTCTCTGCCTTGTGCGCGCGCTGGGATGTGGCGCGCAATCAACCGTTAGCGGAGCGCGCCGCGCTGGCCGCATTTGTGAAGCAACTTGCAGCAACCGATCAGGATGGAATTGTTGCAGCCACACTGGAGCGTGATCGCACCTTGGTTGCCAGCATGTTTGCTGATCGTTATCTCGCGCGGCACTTTGCGAGCGTTGACCTGAAGGAACTCACTGCTCGCAGGCGATGGGATAAGGTGTTGGCGCATCTGTTGGAGCGTTGCGCGCTGGTGCACGCACAGTTGGCACAGGGCGGATCTACCTATGGGAGCCGTGAGAATCGCACCGTCCTCAAGCGCACATCCATGATTTTGGATGCAGTGGCACTGGCGGCCATTCAAGTGGTCATCAATCACGGATATTCCGATGATTGGGGGGTGTTGTGTTGGCCACCTGCCAAGAAGTAGTGACCGGAGGAGCTAGGCTGCACAGTCCATGGATGCCATCTACGAATATGACCTAGTGGTGATTGGCAGCGGACCTGCTGGCCAGAGTGCGGCAATTCAGGCTTGCAAATTGGGCAAGCGCGTGGCCATGGTGGAGCGCAAGCGCGGCGTGGGAGGGGTTTCAGTGCACCTGGGCACACTGCCTTCCAAGACATTTCGCGAAGCGGTCATCAGTCTCAAGCGGGGAACTGTGCAGCGCTCATTGGAAGCGATCGGTGTTGATCACGTCCAGATGACCATGCCGCAGTTGCTTGACCGTGTTTCTTCCGTTATTCAGGATGAGCAGCAACTCATTCGCTCCATGTTGGTGCGTAACGGCGTCAAGATCTTCTGGGGTTTCGCGTCGTTTGTTGATGCCAACACCATCATGGTCGATAGCGCTGATGGCGATCGCACCATCACTACCGCGTTTACGTTGATTGCTGCTGGCACTCGACCGGTGATTCCTCCGGGATGTCCCGATCAGTCAAGCGAAGAGTCGCCAATCATTCTTACCAGTGATACCGTTGGAAAATTGCGGGAGATTCCCCGCAGTTTGGTGGTTGTTGGCGGCGGCGTGATTGGCGTGGAATACGCATCATTCTTTGCATCGCTCGGTACAAAAGTCACGCTTGTTGAGCGCGCCTCCCGGCCAATTTCATTCATGGACCATGAAACCGTGGATGAACTCATGCATGAGATGCGCACCCATGACATGGTCTTCCGGTGTAACGAGAATGTCACCTCGATCAAGCTGATTGAGGAACCAACGCGCCGGGTGCAAGTGGAATTGGAAAGCGGTAAGCGCGTGACTGCCGATGCTGCCATCATCTCTGGTGGACGGCAGGGGTGTGTTGAAGGAGTGCACCTGGAGTGCGCCGGCCTGGTGGCCGATGAGCGCGGTCGAATCAAAGTGGACGAGTACTACCGAACCAGCACGCCATCCGTCTTTGCTGCTGGCGACTTGATTGGTTTCCCATCACTTTCCGCTACCAGTGCTGCCCAGGGCCGCATTGCTGCGCTGGCCATGTTTGGCGCGCCAGTGAGTCCGATGGGCGACAGTTATCCCGTTGGCATTTACGCCATTCCGGAGCTGAGCAGTGCGGGCGCCACGGAGCAGAAATTGAGCGCCGACAAGGTTCCATACGAAATTGGTGTGGCCCGATACAGTGAAATTGCGCGTGGAAAGATTGATCAGAACGCTGATGGATTTCTTAAATTGATCTTCCATCGCGAAACACGCGTATTGCTGGGCGTGCACATTCTTGGAGCCAATGCAACCGAGTTGGTGCACATTGGACAAGCAGTCATTCGCCTCAATGGCGGGCTCGACTTCTTCTTATCCAATGTCTTCAACTATCCAACCTACGCCGAGTGCTACCGGGTGGCCGCATTGAATGCGTACAACAATATGCGTGCCAGCGCCGGTGAGTGAGAACGTGTTACTTGGGCGGTCGTCCGCGTCCGATCATGCCCTTGCCAAACTTGCGCTCAATGGCATCGGCCACGCGGTCGACGGTGCGATCGCGTTCCGCATTCGGATCCGTAAAGAGTGATGCGGATGTTTCATCGCCAGGGGCGGTGCATTCCAACCGGACGCCAATCAATCGCACGGCGACGAACTCGCGTGCAGCCCATCGGGTGAATAGATCTTTGGCTGCAGCCAGAATCACGAGAGTGCGATCGGTATCAGCATCGAGGGTGGTACTTCGGGTGATGGTCTCAAAGTCACCAAAGCGAATTTTGATGGTGATCCGGCGTGTAGTGCCGGCGCCGTTGCGGAGGCGGCGAGCGGCGCTTTCCACTAGATATTGCAGGGTTTCCAGTATGCATTCCGGATCCAGAACGTCCTCCGCAAAGGTGGTTTCGTGACCAATTCCCTTGCGATCATGCTCGGTCTCCACAGCACGGTTGTCAATTCCGCGCGCACGCAATTGCGTTTCTAGGGCATGGCTACCAAGGCGTGTCAGCACCTCATGCTCAGGCATTCGCTGGAGATCACCAAAGGTGAAGACGTTGGCGCCGTGGAACCGTGGCAGTGACTTTGGTCCGATGCCCCACATGCGTTCAATGCCGATCGGTGCCAGCCAAGTGGCTAAGAGTGTGGAGTTAAGCAGTGGTGCTTCGGTGATCCCATCCGGCTTATTCATGTCGCTGGCGAGTTTGGCAACAAACTTGTTTGGGCCAACGCCAACACTGACGGTGAGACCAAGTTCTGCGCGCGTTGCGGCGCGGATCGCGCGAGCAATGGTCACGCCATCACCGTGCAGGAGTCGGCTGCCCGTCACATCAAGAAACGCTTCGTCAACACTCAATGCTTCAAGCAGCGGGGAGTAGCGCCCCAGAATTTCCATGAATCGGTCACTCAGTTCGGAGTATCGATCGAAACGAGGTGTGGCAACCACCGCGTGCGGGCACAGCGCCAAGGCACGCATCATGGGCATGGCGCTGCGGCATCCAAAGCGGCGCGCCTCGTAACTGGCGGTGGCAACCACGCTTCGCCCGGAGCGACCGCCTACCAGGACTGGCTTGCCACGCATTTCTGGGTGGTCAAGTTGCTCAACCGATGCAAAAAACGCATCAAGATCGGCGTGAAGAATCGTGGGCTGTGGAGCCATCGTGCAACACCGTACTTCCATCGGGGTACGCTTGGAATATGCATTCTGCGATTGTCATTGCTGACGCCGTCTCGCCCGTCCTTGAGTCCTTTGGCCGGCTGCACCCAATCATGGTTCACCTGCCGCTCGGGTTGGTGTTTGCGGCCTTGGTGGTGGAGGGAGCGCGCCTCATTCAGCGGCGGCCGAGCTTGTCCGCTTTCACGCCGATAGCGTTGGGCCTTGCTGCACTTGGTGCTGTGCTGGCCAGTGGCACTGGCTGGTTCTTTGCCGAGGGTGAAACGGATACCAGTTCGCTCTTTTGGCACCGTTGGTTGGGTATTGCCTGCGCGGGCGTTCTAATTGCTGTCGCGTGGATGGCCATTCGTGCGGCTCGCGATACAGTGAATGCGGCGCAGATCACTCCGATCGTTCGCGGTGTACTGCTGGCAGCCGGGTTGCTGGTTGGTTGGGTTGGACACCTTGGTGGCGACATGGTGTGGGGCGAGAATTACGTGCTGGAGCCAATCTTGGAAGCATGGAACGGCGGCTCGCCGAGCGCCGGCGGTGCCGATGGTGATGACGCGACGGGACGCGGCGCCACGGCGGCGAACGCCACCGGCAACGGCGATTCCGATGCCGACAAAATGGCGTTCTACACCTCGAACGTTTTGCCAATTCTCCAAGATCGTTGCTACGAGTGCCATGGCAACGGGAAGCACAAAGGCGGTCTCTCGATGGATGTGCGATCGTCGCTGGTTTCGCGTGATTCGGACGGAATCTGGATTGTGCAGCCCGGTGACCCCGCGCACAGCCTGATGATTGAGCGCTGCCTCTTGCCGGCAGAAGATGACGAGGCCATGCCCCCAAAGGGCGATCGGTTGAAAGCAACCGAACTGGAGTTTCTTCGAACATGGATTGCCGCCGGAGCAGTGATGCCAGCCACCAGCGCCGCCGCTGCGGCAATTGAATCGAGCGGAGTCCGTGGTGCATCGGTGCCTGATTCCCGAGCCGATCGCAGTGGCCCAACCAACGCGCCCAAGAGCCGTTCCGCTGGCTTGCCAGCGCTCTCCGATGCGCAGGTCGCCGAGGCGGCGGCGCTGCGCGGAAAGGGAATCAACGCGGTTCCCGTGTCGGTTGGAGCATCGACCTTGTCAGTGAGTATTCCGGGTGGAAAGGGTGTTGGCGATGCTGACATCTCCGCGCTCATTCCCATTGCTGCGCAGATTGAAGAGCTCTCCTTTGCGCGCGCCTCCGTTTCAGACGCAGGCATGATGCAGATGCCATCCATGCCGTTTGTTCGATCGGTACGCGTGGACAACACCGCGCTGTCGGACGTTGGAATCACCGTGCTGTTGTCACGCACGTTGGAGGTTGAAACGGTCAACCTGGTGAGTTCCGGCGCCACCGATGCAGTGTTTACGGTGCTCGGTAAGTTGCCGCGCCTGCAGCGTGTGTACGTGTTCAACACGCAAGTCACCGCGCAGGGAATTGATCGATTCCGCGCCACTCACCCGGGCGTTGACATCGTGGTTGGGTCCGCATTGCCGGGAACGTCGGGCACAGAAGGTCCGCCAGTTGGGCCGTAACGGCGATTTAAGCGCGAATGTTCATCAGTGGAAGGTTTCGTTCGCAACCATGGGCGCGTTCGTAGGTAATTTATGAACCTATGGACAACACGCGACGATCGTTTCTGACGACTGCTGCTGCACTTGGCGCCGCTGGCTTCGCGGCGTCTATCGCGGCCCGTTCATTCGGGAGTTCGCAGGTTGGTGGTAGCGCTGCTCCGGGCACTGCTCCCGTCACACCGCCAGTTGCTCCAGCAGCAACACCCGGTGCGATGGTGGTTGGCACTGGCTCCGCGCGCTTTGAAGTGCACCACGATTGGCTGGTGCCGCCCCCCGGTGGCGCAGCGTTCGGCGACACGCATGGCGTTGCACAGGATGCCAAAGGAAATATTTACGTGGCGCACACGGTGCATCCATCAAGCACGCTGAAGGACGCGGTGTACGTGTATTCCTCGGATGGCAAGTTCATCCGGAGCTTTGGCAAGGAATTCGCGGGCGGCGCGCATGGCCTTGACCTGCATGCAGAAGACGGCGCGGAGTTCCTGTACCACTGCGATACCGGCCGGCGCATGGTGGTGAAGACGGACTTGAACGGCACAGTGCTGTGGGAAGCCGGCTGCCCCATGGAAAGTGGCGTGTATGCATCCGCTGACAAGTGGTGTCCAACCAATGCCGCGTTCGGTCCGGATGGAACCGTGTTTGTTGGCGACGGCTACGGAGGCAGTTTCGTCCACGCGTTCTCCAAGGATGGCAAGTGGAAAAAGATCATTGCGCGTCCTGGTCAGGACCCCGGCCAGGTGGCCTGTCCGCACGGCATCTATGTTGACTTGCGCGGCACCAATTTCACACGCGAGCCCGCGTTGGTGGTGGCCGACCGTGGAAATCGACGTATTCAGTACCTATCGTTGGACGGCGCGCACTTGGGATTTGTGACCAACGGAATGCGCCAGCCCTGCGATATGAAGGTTCGTGGCGACCGCATGTTGGTTCCTGACCTGGACAGCGTGGTCACGATCTTGGACTCCAAGAATGCGCCGATCGTCCAGCTCTGCGATGGCAACCCAAGCTCACTCCGTGGCGCTTCGCGCGATCAGTTCATTCCTGGCAAATTTGTGCACCCGCATGACGCCATTTGGCTCGCCAATGGCGACATCTTGGTGGCGGAATGGGTTCCGATCGGTCGAGTCACGCTGCTTCGCGCCGTTTCTTAAGCCCGTGTTGTTTGCATAAGTCTGTCCCGGAGTTGCGCTGCCCGCACAGCCGGACGGGCACGCACACACGGATCTGGGCGCGCCGGACCAGCTGATTCTCGGTCTTATCATTCCAATCATTTCTGTGAAATCACTTGCAGCCGTCGGTGTTGCATTCGATTGTCCTCGTGAGTCCGGCGGCCTTCGGGTCGGGACTCAGGGAGGGCTCCGTGCTTTGCGGAGATCGCTTTGGACCCGCCGACCGAAAATGGCGGCGGGTAGGCAACAAAGCCGGACGGCTGCGGATTCGCGCCGTCCGGCCATTGCCGTTTTGGGTTGTTCAATGAGCCGGTCGCGGAGATGATCGCCGTTCGGACAAACACCATTCGGTAAACATGGTGACCGCGGGTGTGACCGCTATCCCCACAGTTCGGCGGTCGGCCGATTGACCGCGCGCTGCCCCAAGCTCCGTACCGAGAATGGACCCGATGATGGAGGCTCGCTGGCGCTCCCGAGTCACCGCCGTAGCAATCGCCGAGTCCATGGCGCGACTCACCTCAGTCGCATGTGGCAGCGACATATCGGTCGAAACTTGCATGTCGGCGTGATATGCATTGCCGATAAGTGACCGGAAAAGATCCAATTCGCGCTTTGCAGCGACGCCGATTTCGCGGTCGGTCGCGGCGCGTGCTGATTCGTCCTCGGTGCCGATCGATCCGCCTCCATGATGATCTGCCGAGCGCTCCATCGCTCGCGCCGCGCGTTGCGCCTTCTGCAGCGCTGCAATCGCCGCATGTGCATAAACGTCCCATCCGGCACGCATGACAGCAACGGTGTCATCACTGGCTAACCCATGGATTGCAATGGACACGGTGTCATGAGCAAATCGTTGCGAGTATGCACGCGGCTCCGGAACACGTGTGCCATCGCGAAATGCATTCGCCAAGTGAACCCGTGCATCGCGCGCGACGGCGCAAGCGCGCGCATCATCCACTGCGCGCAGTTCATCGCGGTGGTCCGTACAGGCACGGCAAAGTTGCTCCAACATGGTGGTGCGCATCTGCTGGTCGCGCACCGTCGCAGTGATCACTGCCTGCACTTGTTCATAGAGGACACGCGCGCCGCTCTGAAGTGATGAGGCTTCACATGGAGCAGCCGCCACGCTCGTCGCACCGGCTGGATCATTGCCGAGCGCTTCGTCACTGGCACCCCAGAGTTCATCGTCACCGTCATCCCAGCGTTTATCACTCCCATCCTCTACTACATCTGGTGGCGTTAACTCCTGTGGCTCCACGCCACCGAGGCGCGCGAGAAGCATGGCAAATCGACCGTATCCATCAATTTTCCAGCGTCGTGCAGAACGCACCGCATCGCGATGTTCAATATCTGGAAGCCAGCGGGCGGCCAAAATCTCCTCGCACGCACGCTCCATTCCCGCATCAAGCATGTGCACAGCCGCAAGTTCCCATTCGGCCATTCGCTGTGCATAGGGAGCTCCACAGTTGACATGTTGTGCATCAATCGCTTCAAGTATGCGCGCCACGTCATCGTTTGCTGTCGCGGCGATCGCCGCAGCCACTTGCGCATTCAGTGCGGCATGTGCGGTTGCTGTCGCCGCAAGCCGGCCATCACGCTCCGCGCACCAGCCATCTGCCTCAGAGGCCTGGCCGAGGTGCACCGATACATATTCCGCCCACGCGCGACAGTGCTCACCCACCGTAAGTACCAACCGATCAGGCACGCGAGCGTCGTCACTCATGACGCGGTCGCGCGTTGGGTCTGCAGTACGGAAGGAAATCTCAATGCGAGCCCTTTCGGCGAACTGCACAATTTCAGAGTGTG
>DBCE01000040.1:0-5759 GCA_002292895.1 Phycisphaerales bacterium UBA966 | reverse complement strand
ACTCCCTGCTCGGAGTGATGCACCAAGCGGACTGGTTCTTGTTCGATCACTACGGATCGCAATGCATCATCCTCCCACGTCCACCGCTCGGTACGAACGAGTGATCCATCGGCACGCCGGATGACGCGTGTGCGCACGTTGGGGCTATGCGCAGTGGCATCCGCATTCAACGACTCGCTCAGCGGTGTGACAACGCTGTCTTTCGCCCGTACCAGCCGGAGCGCGTCACATGCTGCATAGAGGTTTGGCGGGTTATTGAAGAGTGGATTTGGTTCCCATGATTCAGCATGGGCAGCTCCGCGATCGTCCTGCAGTCGTGCGCCGGATGAATTCAGCCAGATATCAAGCCCTTCAACAGCCAGTGGAAAGTCAATCCGCACCGGTTCGGCCAGCGGAATCTTCCACCAACTGCGCGCATGCAGTTCAGGACCGTCGCTGTCCCACGTTGCGTCAATGGTCCATGCAATCATCGGTGGGGCATCTGTTCCCACCCAGGCTTCCGAGCCAGTGCGCACTTCGGCCCGCAGTACCAACGGCTTGGTACCTGCCCCAGGCTCCGTGCCAGTACTTGCCCCCGCAACCCGTGGCGTGGGCACCCACGCCGCCAGTGCACGCCGTGCACGAGCAGCGCCATCCGGGTGCGACCACTGCGCAGTCACTGGCGCGTCGCGCCATTCGGTACGCAGTGATCGCAGGAGGTCCACTCCTTGCGAGCCGTCCGACAATGACTCCATTGCATCGCGGATCAAGTGAAGCGGCGCGAACGCCGAGTCGACGGTGGTCTTACGTGCCAGCAAAGCACTCCAGTCGCGACCAGTTTCTTGCCAGTCCAACTGATCTTTGAATTGCTGCAAGAGGCGATGTTGTTCGGCAACCATCTGCTCCGTCATGGCGCGCGCCCGATCCAACGCCTCGTCCTGGCCGAACACCCGCGCACCCACAGTCAATCCGCTCACTGCGCCCACCATCGCCCACACCAACGCGCGTACGCGCCGCTTCACGTTCCGATTCATGATGTAGTTCCCCTCAATTTCCCTTGTTAGCGCACCGAATCGCGCCTTTCATGACCGTTTCATCAACGCACCGCCAACCCAACAATCGCCAGCGCCGACATGCTGGTGGAGCCATTTTCATCCACCGACATAGCGCCGCTCGCGATCGCCCATCCGTTTGATCGAAAGTCAATCGGGCGGTTGGTAAACGCGCAATACGAACGATCAGGTGTGACTACATAGGCGGCCGTCCCGGAGACGCTTCCAGGGCCGTCCAACTTCCAGTCCACCTTTTTGGAAATCTTGCCGTCGATGCCAACACTGTCGTCGGCAACAGCAAACCCAAAGTCTCCATCAACCACCACGGTGTGGCTGTAACTGCTGTAGCCAACATTGCCGCGAACCGTCTTGTCAACAATGTCTGCACTGGCACGTCCCACGGAGCTGCATGCTCCCGCAGCAGTTGCCGATCCGCTTGCCGTGCAGCCAATAGTCGGCGAGCACGTCATGGAGAGTTCCAGCATGGCGCCTCCCATCGCAGCGATAGTGACCAGCCGCGGGCATGGGATCCCAGTGCCTACCCATTGTTCGCGCGCGAGGGTTGCCTGGCGGGCCATGGCACGCTTGGTGATCGAGCCCGCATGCCACCACGAGCTGTACCCAGACATGTCCACAGCGGCCTCAACGTGCTCGGGTTGCGCGATCGCCGACAATTGCCACCGCCAGAACACGGAGTTGCTGGTCTCGGTGATTGGGCTCATAGTCAGTGGCTTCCCTGGTGAGAGCGAGACGGATACTGGTGCCCGTGTCCACCAGCCATCGCTGCATGCGCAATCACACATGGCTGCGAGTCCGCCCATTCCACCGTTCCCGGTTGGATCCGCGCCGCACAGTCGCTCCAACATCGTGGGGCATGGATCATTGACCGACCCCTGACACGGCGGGTTTGCCACTACAGGCAGCATCGCCGGGTTGACTGCATTGCCCACCGCAACGTCAGCCGCCTCCGTCACCGCCTGTGTGGCGCACCAACCCTGCGAATACACCATGGACCACCCAATGATGGCTGCGACTCCAACTCCGCCAATCACATTCATTTCAGTTCGCATATCCCCGATCCTTTCCGGCCGCTCCCTGCGATAGCGGCCATGTGCCTTGAAGGCGTGGGCACAGTAAAGGCACTTGCGGTTTCCCCGCTGAAACACCGCCCTTTTTCTTGCATCCACAATAAAATTTGCGCCGTACCATGACATGCGTCATGCTCCGGTAGCTCAACTGGATAGAGCAGCCGCCTTCTAAGCGGCAGGTTGAGGGTTCGAGTCCCGCCCGGAGCGCTTCAGGCGCCGTTGCAAACCATGCGCTTCATTGCGTCACCTATCTACCGGGCATTTCCAGAGCTTGACGGCTTCACCGACGAGCAGTGCAGGCGATACGTCGACTTGGCACGAGGCGGCCAGCGCTCCAGGGTGATGTTCGAGGTGGCTCGGGTGATGCTGTCGCTCGGGTGTGTGTATGTCTCGTCTTCCGTGGTGCTGCGGAACTGGAGCTGGTCGGAAGCCCCATGGCTGATCGTGTTGTCGGTGGCCATGCTGGCCACCGTGTTCCTCCTCGGCATGCTGTTCTGGCGCGACGTTCTTCTTCGCCTGCTGGTGCGTGGGGTGCTGCGAGGGACCGCGCGTTGCCCATCATGCGACTACAGCGCCATGGGCCTGGTGGTGTCTGCCAACCACGCGGTGACCTGCCCGGAGTGCGGGAAGTCCATCGACATCACGGCGTATCGCGATCACTGCGTTGCCGGCGCGGACGGCGCCCTGCGCTTCATGCCGCCGCGCGGGCTGGTGTTCGAGGAACACCGCCTCTGGGCGCCGCAGCGGCGAAGGGCGGTGTTCCGTTCTGTCCGACGGATCGGGCTTGCGACTCTCCTGGTTGTCGGAATCGTTGTCCTGCCCGTGGTATCGCTCGCGCTTGCCCAGGTGTGGTCCGCCCGGGGGGACCTGGTTTCGCTTCCGACGCCGAAACAGCTCGACGCGGCGCTGTTGCCACCCGGCACCCCGCCGTCCGCCGATTCGATCGCCACACCGCTGTCCGAGTTTGCCCGCTGGGAGTCGAGTGTGCTCGGGCCTGAGTTCCAGCGGGCCATCAAGGGAATCACCCCCGGTACGCGATGGGGAAACGCCGGTGCGCCCGAGTCGATCGCGAAGGAGTCCGTGTTGCAGGCACTGGAGTCGATGGGGTTGTGGGGGGACGCCGGGTCGTTGGCCTGGGCCGCGGACCGCATCGCCGAAGGCGTCGGGGCGTCGATGTTGCTCCCCCGGTACTCGTCACACCTCGGCGAGATTCGCTACGTCGCAGCGCAGCGGCTGTGGCAGCTGGCCAACGCCGCGATGGTGGTCGCCGTCGAGCGACGCGACGCCCCTGCGTTCGCGCGCGCCCTGGAGTGGCATCTGGCCGCGCGGCGGATCTTCGCGCGCACGTCTCCCTTCTTCTACAACTACGACAACTACGACAACTACGACGAACTTCGCCAGCTTGTACAGGTGACCGCCGAGGCGCTGCACGCCGACGGTGGCGAGCAGCTGGCGTCCGCGCTCGACGCCGCCATCCGCCGCCAGTCGGTCCGGCCGTCGATGGAGGCGATGAAGGCGGCCAGGGTCGACTGGGAACTCGGAGTGCTCGCCAGCTGGTTCGCGGACCCGTGGGTGGGGTCACTGGGGCCATCATGGGCCCATGAGCCGAGCCCGTGGGCCATGGTCGCGAGCATCCATTGGGGGGGCTTCTACTGGCCCCAACGTCGTGCCATCCTCGAGCACTCCGGCGTGCTGTTCGAGGAGCTCATGGCCGATCCGTCGGACCGGGACCAGCAGAAGGTGATCGCCGGGATGGCGGCACTTGACGATGCCGGCCCGATCAATTGGGTTCGAGTGCGCGGGTTCACCGGGGCCTCGACCTTGGTCGATCTGCGCGGCGCCACGTTCGAGCGTGCGCTGGCGACCGTCGTCGCCATCGAGCGGTTCCGCCGCGCCGAAGGACGCCTGCCGGCCTCGCTTGACGAGCTCCGTCCGCGGTATGTCGACGAGGTGCCGAAGGACCCGTACCGCAAGGGACCGTTCGTCTACCGCGCGCTGCCGGCCGACCCCGCCGCCGCATGGCACCCGGGTTACACGCTCTGGTCGGTGGGGGTCAACGGATCGGATGATGGCGGCAACCCGGACACGGACGTGGTGCTCGTCCCAGCGCCGCCGTGGCCGGAGGCGTCTGCGGAATCTCCCGCCGCCCCCGACGCCACCCTCGGAAACTGACCCCGCGTCAACTCGATCGCAATGTTTCTCAGTATGCGCGCGCGTCGATACTCCGGGCTGGCATGACGCGGCGCCGGAACGATCACGCGCAGCGGCAACGTACCCATGGCAAGCGCATGCTTCACACCGCGTCGCAGCACGGCGGGTGAACATTCGGCGAGTCCCCAACCCGTCGGTACTTCGCGCGACTTCACCACGCCGGTGGATGCAAGGATCCACAACTCATCCGCGAGTCGCCACCGTGCAATCAGGTTGAACTTGGTTTGCCCGTGCATGCGCTCTTCCAGTTTCGCCAGTTGCCCAAGCACGCGGCGATAGGGGAGCAGCCGACTTCGACTGAAGTCCCAACTGGCGTGCTCCTCAAACAGCGCGCCCTCAGCTTTGCGGAGGTGCGGCTCATGCACGGGAATCAGGTCAGATTCAATCTCCGCTTTGCGCGCTAGCAGTCGATCGCGCTCCGCGAGTAAGTCATCAACACGAAGCCCGTCGCGCATGAAATCCGCGCGCGATGCCTTGCACTCCACCACAACGGTGCGTGGCGAGCGCAGCGCGTCACCCGCGCGTTCGGCGGCAAAGATGTTGGCGTGCGCAGCCGGGTCTGCGCCGAGGCGCCAGTCATGCTCCGCCCATCCCGCAGCGTCCACGCGAAAGCGTGCGATCGGGCAGGGCACTTCGTGCGCTACTGCGCGGCAACCCATCGAGATCAGCCACGCTGACGCGAGTTCTTTCAGTCCGAGGTGTTCGCGTGTTTCCACGGTGCGCGCCGCGCCGTCAGGCGGAATCGCGGGTCACGACGCGATGCATCTCGCGCTCGCCACGACCGCGCAGCGGATAGTCCTTGCGGAGCGGATGCCCCGGGAAGTCCTTCCACATCAAGATGCGACGCAGATCGGGGTGACCCTTGAAGCGGATGCCGAACATGTCGAACACTTCACGCTCAAGCCACTCCGCTGCCGGCCACACATCGGTCACGGTGTCGACCACCAGTTCCGGATCAGGCTCGATGCCCGCGGTGTCGACCGAAGGATCAAGATAAGTCTTGAGCCGCAAGCGCTGGTCCTTGGAGTAACTGTTCAAGCACCACACCACTGCGAATCGTCCCGGTTGCGGCGATGGATAGTTCAGGTAATCAACTGCGGTCACGTCGGCGCAGAATTCATAGGAGCACTGCGGATCATCGCGCAGGTGACGGCAGACCTCTTTGATGCGGTCCTTGGGAACGATCACCGTGGTCTGACCGCGGAATTCAGCGGCGAGGAACTTAACGTCCGGGAAGGCCGCCTTGAGGACTGGTAGCGTCGGATGATCGAGCTTCATGGGAGGCAAAGTTTAGCCACAAAGGCGACCGCGGTGAACGGCACCTATTTAGTGGCGGAAGTGCCGTGAGCCGGTGAGGAGGCAGGTGATGCCGCGCGCGTTGCAGAGGTCAAACGTGTCTTGGTCGCGCTTACTTCCACCCGGGTGAACG
>DBCE01000190.1:3325-4870 GCA_002292895.1 Phycisphaerales bacterium UBA966 | reverse complement strand
TAGGTGCCATCGGCTTGCGCGATCTTCTTAAAGTTCTTTGGCAAGATCTCGCCATTCATAATCATCAGCGGCGCCAGCACCAAGTAGTTGGTGACCATACCGATCACCAAACTGTTGGCGACGCGCATGCCCATCAGGCCGCCAGCACCCACCATGGACAAGTCGAACATCACCGTCATGCCCAGTTTGTCGAGCTGAATTCCGGAAATGTTTGGCACCCAGCTGATCACCTTCCCGGCAGCGTCCTTGGCCGGGGTGTAGAGCCACTCATCAAGGCGCTCTGGGAATTTCTTGAGGGTGTCCGTTGCCTTGGATGTTCCAAGGACAGAAATCTGCAGCACTGCCATGTAGCCCGTTGCCACCACTAACTGCAGCGCGGCGCCAATACCGGCAGCCCACGCGAGTGCCTTGGCCTTAAAGAGTCCGGTGTCCACGCCGGCGCCATCGGTTCGGGTTTCTGACTCAATCGGTAATCCGGCCGCATCCAAATTCTTGGTACCGCCAGCAGGCGCATGTGGATAGAGCGAATCAAGAACCACGGCGCATGCGCGCCCCTCGGGGAACGGCTGTTGTTCGTCATTGATGAATCGGCGCTTCATTGGGAAGGCCACCAGCACACCCAAGATGCTGGCCACCACATTCCAAATCAGCATCTGGTGCCACGCCATGACGGTGTTCGTCACAAACATGTACGCCATCAGTGCGCTGATCAGTGGGCCCGTCATATAGCCCGCGGCGGTAGCGATCGACTGCACCGCGTTGTTCTCCAGGATGGACATGTCCTTGGACAACTGCAGGCGTGCCATGGTTCGGAAGATCACAAAGGAAAGGATCACACTGGTGACGCCCACCCCAAGCGACCACCCGGTCTTGGCGCCGATATACAGGTTGGTGGCACTGAGAACGCCGCCGAGCATGAATCCGGTGACTGCCGCGCGGAAGGTCAACTGCGGCATATTGCCGCGAAACACGGTCTCGAGCCACCAATGATCCTTCTGCGATCGGGTCCAGGTGCGGGTTTGTTCGTCGGTGAGGTGTGGGAGTGCCATAGGTGATTCTCGGCGCACGGACGGCGCAAGTGCGGAGCGTAGCGCGATGGCGCGGGTACCCTGCGACCATGAGCCAATTGCCTGCTGCCAATCGGATGCAGACTGGCGGGTCGTCTGGCCCGGAAGCCAACGGTGCGTTTGTCGGACCAGTGATTCTCACTGCGCTGGCGGCGTGGCGCGCGCGCATGGGAGTGCTGACGGCTGCGGTGTTGGTATTGGCGCTTGCCAACGCCCCCACGCAGTTGGCACAGTGGGATGCCTCTCAGCGTATGGAGCAGGCCTCGGCTCGGTCGGAGGCGCGTGGAGATCGGTCGCCGGATCCGGAGGAGGCTGTACGGGATCTGGAGGCCATCGGCCCCGCCTGCTGCAATCTGTGCGGAGCCACGCTGCTTGGGTTCTTTCTAGTACTTCCCCTGACCGCGGGCGCCACCGTGTTGGGTGCGCGGACGGTTCGCGGCAACGCTCGTTTTTCGGACATCACGTGCGGATTTCGGCG
>DBCE01000190.1:1851-3255 GCA_002292895.1 Phycisphaerales bacterium UBA966 | reverse complement strand
GGGCTGATCAATTCGATGGCGCTGATCGGGTCTGCATCACGCGCGATCTCTGGCATCGTGACACCTGGGGTGCTGCTGGTGGTCGGCGCGCTCATCATGAGTATCACCCTGTGGTTGACGGCCCGTCTGTGGTTCGCCATTGTGCGGGTTGCGGATCCGGAGCGCCCGCGAATTGGTGGCATGGCGTCGGTGACGCTCAGTTGGCAATGGACCGATGGCGCCATTCAGATGGGAATGGTTGGCGTGGTCTTGGTAGCCATGGCAGTTGGAATCGCCGCGCTCCTTCCAGGCTGGCTGGCGTGGTCAGCTGTCGCCAGTGCAACGGGGAGTGCCAAGTCTGCCGGCGTTGTCATTGCGGTACTCCTCATGAGTATCGGTGGCTGGTTTGCGGGAACATTTGCGCTGGCGTTGTTTGGCGCCGCCTACGAGCGAGTTGCCAGACTTCGAGAGCCAATTGCGCCGCCAGTTCATGATTCGATCACGCATCGCAGTGGAGGAATGGACGCATGACTGGACCATTTGGAGATCTAGAGAAGGCCGATTACCCCATGGATCGCCGCTCAGTGCGCGGCCGACGCATTCGATTGGTGGTTGGGTGGATGCTGATCTCTTTCTGGGAGGCGGTACCGATGTACTTGGCCTTCATGAAACTTTCCGACAATCCGACCCGTGAAGTGGCGGTGGCATTGGCGATAGCCGTTTGTTGGATTCCGGTGATTGGAACCGCTGCCGCAGTCATGTGTGCCGTCTGGGCCTGGGGTGTTCCATGGTGGGTCGCGGTGGCGATGTACCTCATCCCGAAGGTGTGCTTTGTGCTGGTGGCACGCGGCATTGAGCGCCGGGCGATCGCGCCGACAAAGTAGCGCGCCCGCAAATGACCGACGCGCGCCCGGTGAGGAGCGCGCGTCGGGAAATGACTGGTGTCATCAAACGGACTGCATCGGGTGCAGGTTCAGCTGTCTGAACCCTCTTCCTGATCGAGGAAGCTGGCAAGCCGCTGCCGGCGAACCGGGTGCTGCAACTTACGGATCGCCTTGTTCTCCACTTGGCGAACGCGCTCGCGCGTGACCTTGAAGATGCGACCGACTTCTTCAAGCGTGTACGTGTAGCCGTCACCGATACCGTAGCGGAGCTTGAGAATCTCACGCTCGCGGTAGGTGAGCGTGCGCAACACATCATTGATGCGCTGGCGCAACAGTTCGCTTGAGGCGGCCTCGTGCGGGCTGGATTGGCGTTCATCCTCGATGAAGTCGCCGAAGTGGCTGTCTTCGCTCTCGCCGACCGGACGGTCGAGCGAAATTGGGTGACGGCTGACCTTCATGACGCGACGAGTTTCCTCGATCGGCATCTTGGCGCGAAGGGCAATCTCTTCTACCGTTGGCTCGCGTCCGAGTTCCTGAAGCA
>DBCE01000190.1:1080-1748 GCA_002292895.1 Phycisphaerales bacterium UBA966 | reverse complement strand
GCCTGACGAATCCACCACGTGGCGTAGGTACTGAACTTGTAGCCGCGCTTGTATTCGTACTTATCCACGGCGCGCATCAGGCCGGTGTTGCCTTCCTGAATGATGTCGAGGAACGGCAAGCCACGGTTGCGATACTTCTTGGCAATGGAGACCACCAGGCGCAGGTTGCCTCCGGAGAGGTCACGCTTGGCTTGTTCATACTCAAGGAACGCGCGCTCAATACGGCGCACGCGACCATCAAGGTTCTCTGAGCTCTCCAAGACCATGCTGCGCAGTCCGTCGATCTCGTCGCGCATGACGGTGAGATCTTCTGGATCGAATCGCTCAGGATGCTTGTCAGCCTTCTTTAGTTGGTGATGGATTTCCTTCACCTTCTTGTCGAGGCCCTGCAGCTTGCGCAGCAGCGGCTGAATGCGGCTGGTGCGCAGGCAGCACTCTTCAAGGAGCACAGCGATCTTGCGACGATTGTGATCAAACTCCTTGGTCACTTGCGCGCGCTTTGCGTCTGCAAGTGTGGTGTCCAAGAGTTCAAAGATCTCGCGGTTGCGATTCAGCAAACGCTCAATGGTGGGGAGGTTGGCAGGGATGCGCGCCGCCAGGGTTTCTTTATGGTTCTCCTCGGCGGTGGAGATGCGCATGGTGCGGTCAAACGGCAGCGTTCCGGCATG
>DBCE01000190.1:0-975 GCA_002292895.1 Phycisphaerales bacterium UBA966 | reverse complement strand
CGAATTTCCTCTTCGCGGGTGAGAAGCGGAATCGTTCCCATCTGCGTGAGGTACATGCGGATTGGGTCATCAATTCGCTTTGAACCTTGCTCAGCCAGTGCTGCTTCAACGGCGGCCTGTGTTTCGGCCTCGTCAAGAATTTCCTCGTCGGCGTTGGCGACGGCAGCAGCAGCAGGCTCCTCAGGGAGGTGCTGCTCATCTTCAAATCCACCATCGAAGTCGGCCGGAGGACCATCGTCCTCATCGATCATCTGCACCTTCGGCGGCTTGTTCGGCTTCTTCTCGTCGCGCTGGAACTTCAGGTTCGTCTGCAGCGGGGCATCGAACATGTCCCAGCCGTTGCGCTTGCGTTCGCTCTCATCAATGAGTTCGATACCAAGTTCATCCAAGAGGACTATCATCTCGTCAACCTTCTCAGGCTCTACGAATTCATCGGGGACGCAGCGGATGTACTCCTCGTACGTGATCCACTTGCGGCCGCGCCCGAGTTCAACGAGCTGGCGGAGGACGGGGGTTAAGTCAGAGAGTGCGAGTGACAATGTTCAGGTTCCAGTTCTAGCGAGGGGTTCTGCGTGGTGTGATGAACGCAAACAGAACAAATCGGTCATCTGTAGGTAAAGGCGGTAAATCAGTGTTCTAGAATCATTAATACGGGTTTCAGGGCTCACATCCATCATTCTTCTTCTCGATCGGGGGTGCGATTTCCACTGGGCCCGGGTAATCGGCCGTACGCAGTGGGATCTCGACCACGATTCCGAATGGCTTCTAAACGCGCGGCAAGGGCGCTTGGTTCGTCCGAACTCCTTAGTGTACTAGGATTTATGTTTCCAGATGCGAGCAGTACGGATGTTCGGGAGCGGCGGATCCGTTCAAATGCATCCACAGCCTCTTGGAGTCGCTCAAGCGCAATATTCTCGGACGGTGCGCGCTTTTCTCCAAGGAGTAACAAGTCAATGGCGCAAGATTTTATGGATT
>DBCE01000195.1 GCA_002292895.1 Phycisphaerales bacterium UBA966 | reverse complement strand
TACAACGATGGCAACGAGCAGCACCAAGTTGAGATTCTGCAGATCCCGCATACGGTGGAAACGGAGCAGTGCGATCGTCTCACCAAGTTCCGCAAGACTCGCAATGCAGACGGCGTGAAGGTTGCGCTTGATGCCATCCGCGTAGCAGCGCGCAAGGGCGAAAACGTGATGCCATCGCTAGTCGAGGGCGCGTTGAACAAGTGCACCCTCGGCGAGATGGTCCAGGCAATGGCGGACGTATTCGGCCGCTACTCCGGCGGCCCCGAGTGGTAAATAAAATGGTCCCGTTCCTCCCGGACCATTTTCTGTAACTTCGGTAAATAAATTAGTCCCGGTCCTCCCGGACCATTTTCTGTAACTTGGGGGGATGGTGCGACGCATTCTGCTTGGGACAATCGTTGGCGCCCTTGCGGCATTTGCGTGGGCGTACGTTTCGTGGTCGGCGGTACGGCTGTATGACTGGGCACTCGAACCACTGCCCGCGGATTCCGCACTTGTTGACGCCATTGGCCGCGGCGCACCGCGTGACGGCGCCTATGGATTTCCGGGTATTGACATGCAGGCACTCAGCACCATGGACGCTGAGCAGCGCGCTCAGACCGTGTCCGATTGGCGCGAGGCATCACAGCGCGGACCCGTGGGCGTGCTCCTGGTACGCAAGCAAGGCCGTGACCCCATCAGCGCACAGCGCTACTTAACAGCGTTCGGATACATGGCCTTTAGCGCCTTTCTCATGAGCATCCTGATGGCCGGCATGCGCTGTCCGTCGTGGGTGGGGCGCTGGACCATCGGTATGGTCATTGCCCTCTTTGCGGCGATGGCTGGCGATGGCCCCGACCTCGCCTGGTTTCAGTTGCCCGCGCGATGGGTCTACGCCGGAATCGCCGACACGTTTTTGACTTGGACCGTGGCGAGCGCAGTTATCGCGGCGGTTGTCAGGCCAATGGATGCGTCTTCGCGGTCATTCTGAAATTGAGTTTCACGGCAACTTGTGCCTTCGTTTCGCGTGAAACGCTGAATTTACGCCGTCAATGCTCCGAAATATGCCATGCCGGCGGATATTCGCCGTGCATGTTCCATTCCGCAATGCATACTTCGCCTACCCGATGAATAGCCCCAACGCCCGACGACTTTCCCCCCATCGGGTCTTCACATCACCAAGCATGACCGGGCTGCTGTGCATGTCCATCGCTGCGGCGCTGTCCGGAGCGGCGAGCGCACAGACGCCCACGCCGCACTTTGCATATTTCATGGACAACTTCACTGATGCCAACCTGCAAGTGGCATTACCACCTGGAAGCACCGTGATCGGATGGGCGAGTGCAACGCAACGAACAACGCTCGCCGCAGCGGGTCGCATTGTTGGAACATCGACAGGCATGAGTACGAATGGTGGTAGCAAGATTCTGTGGAGCGATCCCGGCATCCTGCCGCCCGCCTTGGATCTGAAGCACCTCTTCAATGCCGCTACGCCGCCGGATCTCAGCACGCCAACGGCGCGCCAGCAATTCGCTTCGCTCATTCTTGCCGCCGCATCAGTTGATCCAAGCGGATTCCCCGCAGCATCTGAAGGTACGCCCACCGCCAACGGCGGATACGTCATGTGGTGCCAAGATATTGAAGGACCGATGGCCGTTCCTGAGGAGACCGCTTCCGCAATCACCGCGGTGATGTGGGCGGGCCGCGAACTCCTTGGGCCGAGCATGAAAATCGTTCCGGTTCCGGCAAGCACAATTCAGAAGCAGACTGCCGCGGGCTGGGATTTGAAGTCCGTCATCAGCGGATCGCCGTCCGACAACTTTGTTCAGTTCCTCGGCCTTCGGAACACGCTGGCTGCCACCACGCAAGCGCAGTTGGACGCAAATGCGATCGACCTCCTCTCCATGCTGCACCTGGTTTCTGCCGAAGGTCATGTGCTGATCGACGGCATCCTGGCACAGCAATATTCCGCTTCCGGATGCGACAACTCGGGAGACTGTCCGTTGCAATGCGTGAGCGTGAATTGCGGCGCGCTCCCGGGAAGCCTGTCGTCGGACACGCCAGCGTTCTTCGATACAACACTTCCTTACGCGGTACTTTCCGCACACGATTGTCCAAGCCAGCTCTTTCTTGCACCGCCCGCCGTCGGGTGCCCTGGTCAACCGGATGCATCTGCGCCGTGGAACAGCATGTATCGCGGTGTGCTGCCATTTCAGGCGGGCGTGTATTGGAATCAGGTATCCATCGATCCGGTATCGACTTTCAATCCTTCGCACTATCTCATTCCCACGTTGGCATCCGCGAGCGGGGTAGGCGGGGTTGAGTTGTGCGCCCCGGATCTTGACGGCAACCACCAGGTGGATGGACAGGACTTAGGAATCATGATTGGTCGCTGGGGAACGGTTCCGCCGAACACGCGCGGGGATCTCAACGCCGACTTGCGCATTGATGGTCATGACTTGGCGCAACTGCTCGCAGCGTGGGGCGAATGTCCGCTGTCCGCGCCACAGGCGTGGATCAGTGTGCTGGTGGCACAGGAAGTTCCGCCGACAGCCGCCGCGGATCAGCAGATCTACGTGCAGAAGATCCAGAAACTAGCGCCCGGGTTGCAGCAGATCCACCTGCGATTTGCCGCCGGCGCCACCAACTATCAGATGTACGCGGATCTCATCGCGCTGTTGCGTACTGCGTATGGATCGACGCTCAAGATCGGCTTCCATCCCGACAATTCCAATTCCAGTTGCACCTTCTGGGGCTGCACTGCCGGTGAGTGCGCGCCGACATCGCCAGCCACGTGGCAATGCGTCCTTGACAACAGCATCGCGGCGATGAACGCGATCAATCAGATTGCCGACCCGCAGGGATCTGGTCGCGGATTCAATATCTTCTCGATTGAACAAAGCTCGGTGGAGGATGTCTCCACATCGCCAGTCAATAGCCTTGCCGCCATCAAGGGCTGCATGACGGGCAATGCACAGTCCATCCCCGGCGTTCGCGCAGCATCACCGCCGGTGACCTTGGGCAATGTCGGCCCGAGTTATGGTGGGCCGGAACAGTACGGAGCCACCGGCTTTGATTTCGGCTTTCCGCAGTACTACAACCTTGGTAAGCGCATCACGGCTGACTACAGCGCATTGGTGAGTGGCAGTAGCAGTTACTTCCCCGCCTACAGCGCTGCGGACTGCATCTTGCCATCGCAAACGTATCCGTACATGGTGGTCGATGTGGACAGCAACGGAGCCTATGCCGCGCCGAAGATCCCATGCTTTGGAGCCACCACAACTCCAAACGTCTACATGTACTCGGATCCCACCATTGGACCCGGTCCGAGTCCATCACTGGTAGCCGCGTATGTGGCATTCTTGATGACGCAGTACCCACCCATCTCGAACACGGTTCCGTTGTCCGGGTCGACGGTCTTCATCACTTTCTCCGGCGAGCCTGAATTTCTTGGTTCACCAGGCTGGTCGATCGACAAGATCAACCAATTCCACAGTCAGCTGGTGAGCAACTTTGCGTACCTCCAAGCGAATGCCCCCGGGCTCTTCCCCGCCGGCGGAACCGCCCCGCAGACCCTCCAGTACGGACTTTGGAATTTCGATTCCGTCCTGCAGCAGATAACGCTGCCGTAGTTCTGGCTGCGCAACTGAACCGCTGGTGACTACTACCAAGTCCCCCTGATGAAGCACACAGCGCTAGCAACTCGCTGGGGCTGTGTCTTTAGGGCGCGGTGACCGCGATGCCAGTTGGTGAAGCGGTCTGCAGATCGGACGGCAACGAAACCGTTTGCACCAACTGAACGCCGCCATTGGCAGTGGACTTGGTGATCTTCATGGCCTCGATCACCGGCACCGGCGCAGCGCCGCCACTGGGATTGAAGGCGCGCAGCCGGTATAGGAACTTGCCGCGTTGATCAACAGCCACATCAAGCGAACCTGGGCTGCTTGAAGCGGGCACATAGCTACTGACCGCTTGAATACTGCCATTTAACTTTCCAGCGAACAGCGTGAGCGAACCAGCTGCAAAGTTGGATGACCACACCTTCTTGCCGTTCGGAGTTGCAGCAGCCCAGCACGGCGAAATGGTGCTCGCTAGACCTGCTGAACTCACGATGCTTGGCAATGCGGTTCCAGTTGCACGGATCGAAATCATCCGCGGCGTCGTGTCATCATCAAGTGCTGCAAACGCAACGAACGGCTGCACTGGAGACATGGCTCCGCCCACAGGATTGCTGACCCCCGTGAGTCGTCGATTCACTGTCAATGCGCCATCCGCTGACGCAGAAAATGTATCGATGGCATCACTTCCATTGAGAAGTACAACCAGCCGCGCGTCGTTGCGCGTGAAAAACACGTCGGTCGGAATGGCTTCTGCTTCATAGATGACGTCGTAGGTGCCGATCGAT
>DBCE01000137.1:4203-4529 GCA_002292895.1 Phycisphaerales bacterium UBA966 | reverse complement strand
TGCACGCTTCCACTCGGTACGCGCAGCTTCGCGCCGCCGACCACGCCGCTTGAAGCGTCCGAGTTCCTCCCAGCAACCGGATTCGTAGTGGTGCGCTTCGCTGGCGACTGGTCCGGACCATGGCACCCTTCGCCGTACCGACAATGGTTCTTCATGCTGGCCGGCTCGCTCACCATCACCGACGGCAACGGCACGGAACGCACCCTCTGCGCCGGCGACGTCATCCTCCTTGACGACATGGGCACCAAAGGCCACCTGACGCGCGTCAACGGCGGCCAGCAAGTGGTTGCGGTGGGGGTGCGGGTGCCGGATACCGCATAACGCGC
>DBCE01000137.1:2951-4104 GCA_002292895.1 Phycisphaerales bacterium UBA966 | reverse complement strand
CGTTGCGATGAACGCAATCTGAGCGCACACCTAACACAACTACGCGATGGTGACGCACCCCGCTTTGCGTTACTACAAGAGACAGGACATTTCTACTGTTGCCCTTGTTTCCTCACTCCCATTCCCTTTGGAGCACCTCTATGAAACTGATTTCTCCGCTTGTTGTCACCACCGCATTGATCGCACTGACACATGCAGCGCCTGGCGCTGTTGTTACTCAATGGACCTTTAACTCCTCAAATGCGGCTCTCACGCTCACTCCCTACATCGGCGCCGGAACCGCTACGTATGTGGGTGGCACCGCTGCCAATGGCACCGGAATTGCAACCGGGTGGGCTGATGACACCACCGCCGTCGCGCCAGTTGTAAACAATCGATGGACCATGACGACATTCCCAACGGCAAGCAACGCAAGCGGCACCGCTGGCGCACAGTTTGCGGTTTCAACAGTTGGATATGAAGACGTGATTGTGACGTTCGGTCTTCGAAACTCAAACACATCCAGCAAGTATGCCATGCTGCAATACTCAACCGACGGTACCAACTTTACAAACTTTGGTGACGTGATCACTGGCACTGGCGATGTGTGGACGTCCGTGTCACGCGATCTGTCTGCATTGACAGCCGCCGACAACATCAGCACCTTCGCCTTCCGTGTTGTTTCCGTATTTGCCCCGGGTACTTCTGCATATGCAGCCGCGAAGAGCACTAGCACCTACGCCGCTACCGGAACATATGGATTTGACTTGGTCACGGTGAGTGGCACCGCAATCCCAGCCCCTGGTGCAGTTTCACTGCTCGCGGTTGCTGCCTTGATGGCACGACGACGACGCTAAGTGTTTGCTGTCTTGATTCTGTAAGTTCCGACCGCCCCCATTTACGTGGGGGCGGTTGTTCATTGGCAACTCATCCCGCATCTACACCTCCGCTTCTGGGCCGGCGGTTCGCGAAATCAGGGGTTCCGCGCCACGCGGAACCCAAGATCGCTGTACCCCGCACCCGGCGCGCCGCCGAGGCGGTAGGACGAGCGCACGGCGTTCGCGCCCGAGTTCCAGGAGGAGCCACGCACCACGCGGTTCGTAGCGCTGGCCGGACCCGTTGGGTTGGTTTGCGCGCTGCTTGGGTACGTGCCGTACCAGTCGCTCACCCACTC
>DBCE01000137.1:0-2789 GCA_002292895.1 Phycisphaerales bacterium UBA966 | reverse complement strand
CGCATACTCCCACTCCGCCTCCGTCGGAAGACGCATGCCCGTGGCGCCCAGGTACCCCTGGACAGTGGTCCAGCTCACCCGCTCCACCGGACGGCTTGCCGAATCCGATGCACCCTGGAAGTACGACGGATTCGAACCCATCGTCGCGACCCACTGCGCCTGCGTCACCTCGTAGCGGCCGAGATAGAGCGCGTTCGTCAAGGTCACCTCGTGCACAGGGAACTCAGCCGCACCGCACCCGTACTGGTTCGACGCCATGATGCACCCCATCTGGAACGTGCCCGGCGGGATCAGCATCATCTCTACCTGCGTTGCCGTGTCGCGCACCCGCCACGCAAGCCCCGTGGCCGCGATCGCCGCGCGAAGTGCCGGGTCCGTCACCACCGCCGGGTCCGGCTGCGCTTCGACGAGCATCGCCCAGGCGGGAACAGTGACCGGGCACGCACCCCACGCGCCGAGCATCACGCCCAGGTCGCCACCGTCCACCGTGCCGTCCCCGTTGAAGTCGCCATTCCCGGGTTCGCCCCAGTTTCCAAGCAGGGTGCCGAGATCCGCGCCGTCCACGGTGCGGTCGCCGTTGAGGTCGCCGGTACAGCCCTGTGCGCGCGCCACAGGCGTGGCGGCAAGGGCCGCGCACGGCACGAGGAAGGAGGCGATGACGAAGCGGAGCCGGAAAGCAAAAGAGTGCAGCATGTGCAGGTCCTCGGAGTTCCCACGGCGGGCACCACGCCCGACGGTGGTCACCTACCGATACGAAAGATAGTCACGAGTGCATGGAACGGAATGGAAATTTCACGCGAAGCGCCGCCAAATTCGATTGCCGCCACGCCTTTGACCGATACCCGACTCGACTACAGAGCCTGCCCTATCACGAACGCCCCGCCTTCGCTTGTCGATGGCACTGTCGCGATTAGGCTGATAGTAAAAGTACCGTCACTGCATTGCGCGAGCGCGAAGCACCAACGATTGGCGTCCATCACTTTGCGAAAGTTTGTAGGGTCGAGGCTTCCACCAAGCGCGGTGTAGCCCATTCCCATCGCTGGCGATCCGTGCGTGTCGTACGAATCGCATGGCACCGCTGTCCTGACCAATATTCGCCCACAAAGCCCCGTTTCCCGGCGCTCAGGGCCTATTTCAGGCTGTTTGCGCGAATTAATGATCCGCCACGGTGGGCTCTTGCGCCTATCGGGGTGGGCCTGCCCTTCGAAACCCTTCGTTGAGCGGAGCAACCCTTGCGTTTCCCTTGTTTCCCCGCAAGAGCCTGATGTACGTCTTTCCCGAGTACCACACATGAAATTCACCGCACTCACCGCGTCCGCAGTCGCCAGCCTCGCCACCCTTGTCATGGCTCCCGCCGCTTCGGCATCGGTGGTGGTGATCAGTAACCAGTCCGTGTGGAACATGTACACCGCGTTGCAGGGCGCAACGATGGCCACTGAAACCTTTGAGAGCTTTCCGGACGGCTACGGCGGGGCGTCAGCGACCGGCACTGCTGGCAGCACCACCTGGAACGCAAGCTCAAAGGGTGGGCTGTACTTCGGCGCAGTCGGTGGTCAGCAGGCGATTTCAACCCTGTTCCCGAACACAACGATCGATGGAACGCTCAATTTCACCTTCGCTCCCGGGGTTCAAGGTATCGGTGGTGAGTTCTTTGGTTTGGACGAGAACTTCAATGTGGTTCTCGCCAACATCACTGTGACACTTGGTAACGGCAGCACGTACACCACCGAAACGAAATCCGCGACAAACTTCGTGGGCTTCTACTCAAACGGTGCGGCGATCTCAAGCATCTCGATCTCAACATCGACGCTAAACATGTACCCCGCTGTTGGCAACCTGTACTTTGCCACCGTTCCTGCGCCAGGTGCCATCGCCCTGCTCTGCCTCTCTGGCATCGCAGGTACACGGAGCCGCCGACGCGCGATGCCGATGCGCTCTTCGCTGTGATCGATGCAATGCCCATGAGGCAGGACGAAGTATCGAATCGATAAAGCACGGATTGCCAAAGGGTGTCTTCGGTGAACGTAAAGGGAGCGGGCCGCCATTCACCCCGGCGATGCGAGTGCGGCGAAGGAAGATTTTCGGACGTAGCGCCGTGAGAACGGCGCTTTTTTACTCCCGATGAAAATCTTAAAAAATGCATGATGGATGGGGCGGGGAAATTTCGTTCTCGTAAATGACCGCGCGTCATTCCACGCCCTCATATGTCCCCGTCCCGAAAGGTCCTTCCCAATGATCCGATCCGTACTTTCCGTTACCGTTTCAGCGTTTATTGTTGGTAGTTTTTCAACTTCCGCGGATGCTGCGCAGGTCTGGGTGCGTTCGACGAACCTCGGCGGCGGTTTAACCGAGTCGTTTGTCTACGGCTCGCTTGCCCAAATGGCCTCCAACACGGGCGGTCAAAGCTTGGGTACCACAAGCACGATCAATTATCAGGATGGAATTTGGACTGACGGTAACCATGTCTATAAGACCACGCGTACCGATTTCAATGCGAACTACAACAACGCCTTCGTCAAGTACACAAGTCTCGCTAACTTGGCCGCGAACATTGGTGGCGAAACGCTCCTGTTCAACGGTCGGGGTATGTACTTCAATGAGGATGTCGTAGCCAGGACTGGAGATGGCGGCAATGGCACCCCTTGGTTCTTCCGAGGCAATGGCGGAGATGGGCTCGAGAACACGGGCTCAAACAATGGTTTCGCCGCGAATGACAGCTTTAGCAATATGCTAAATAACAACCCGTTTTACACTAGCGGATTTATTGGCGGCGCTCAGAACGGCGCTAA
>DBCE01000100.1 GCA_002292895.1 Phycisphaerales bacterium UBA966 | reverse complement strand
TGAAGTTGGCAGCGGATACTTCGCCATGAACTCTGGCTTCAACACGAAGTAATAGAACGTACCGTCAGCGTATTGATTGCCTGCCAGAATCTCTGCGGCAGCACCAACACCCATGTAGACGTCCGCTCGACCCGCGGCGCGAATGGCGCCACCGGTGTCTTGGTCCATCATGAATTGATCGAATTCGTTCTGGCGACCGGCATAATCAGCAACCTTCGTGTCAAACAACATCACGAGGCCGCGCGGGAAGATCTTCTTGTCCGTGGCAACACTGGCATGGTCGGTCACTGGCACGCCAAGCGAACCCGCGGGCCAACTCTTGCCGTCATACATGCCAAAGAACACCATGTTCTCATTCTTATCGATGTACTGCTGCACCAACGCACTGTCTCGCTCATAGAGCCGACGAATGGTTGGCAGATTGCGCTCGCGCTTGGTGATCACGCCGCCATCAACCAGGCTGGTTCCAAGTCCGATGTACGGACGACCAGTCTTACCTGCATAGCCCACGTACTTCACCGTGTTGTCCGGCATGATCAACTTGGCGCTGCCGTTGACTTCGCAGACATACACCTCAAATGCACTGGAAAGCCAGATAAGTTCCGAGCCAGCCAGTTGGTTGGACGCCAGCAATTCCTTACGCGAAGGCCACGGCACAATGCTGCCATCCGCAGCGCGACGGCCAAGCGGCTCGCCGGTGACTGAGTCAGTCACCAGATCTGCGGGACGACGATAAAGCGGATACTTGAAGGTCTCCGTGGCAGTCATGCTGGCCTTGAGCTCAGGGGAGCAATAGCCAGTGATCAGCGACTTACCCTTGCCGTCGTATCCACGCGTCTGCCAGATATCAAACTGTTCGTACACCGCATCTTGGAACGCCTTGGCATCGCTGCTCTTGGCGGCGACTTCGCGGAAGGCGTAGACGCTGGCGGCGGCTTGGTCATGACCAGCAACCACCTGTGAGATGGGACCCATCTGCTCGGAACTGTAATTCTGCCGGCTAGTACCGGTCATGAACCACTGCGCGCTGTAATCGATCGCCTTGGCAAACTTGTCGTCGCGCGCCTTGTACGCAGCGCCGAGGTCCGGGTATTCCTCCCGCGAAAGTTTGCGCAGGCCGTGCTCACCGGGCGGTAACTGGAAGTCAGGGTCGAGCGCGGGCGTTGGCTTCTCGGGCGTTTCGCAACCCCCCAGGAAGATGGTGGAGGCTGCCGCAAGGGCGCCAACGGCTACCAGCATGGCGCCGGTATGGGCGCGGCGAAGGCGGCGAGCGGAAAGAGCGTGGGTCGGGATGCGTCCGTGCATCCAGTGGGTATCGGCATAGGGGGTGCGAAAAGTGCAGAACTGTGGCTACACTTCTGAGATGACTATTGCTACTTCCCCGGTCCTTGCGGCGTTCGGGCTCCCTGGCGGAGCGGAGATGATCATCATCCTGGTGATCGGCCTCCTGCTCTTTGGCAGCCGCCTGCCGTCCGTGGGTCGAAACATCGGTAAATCCATCACCGAGTTCAAGAAGGGCATGAAGGAAGCCGGAGAAGAGTTGTCCAAGGACGATTCCCAGCCCGTCACCACGCCGCGCCAGCTGACCGAAGACCAAATGGAACGCGCCACGCAAGAAGCTGTGCGCCGCGTCAAGGCTGAGCAGGCCGCGCAGACGAAGTAACTGGTGCTGGAGCAGGAGCGAGGGCTGGCGCTGGGCGCGGGTCCGGCGCAAGTTGCACCGCCGCCTTGCCGAGCGCGTCACCAATCAACAAGTAACTTTCCCCGCTCCCGAACCAGTGATGGCCGTGGCCGGGGTTTGGGCATTCCTTTGCGTCGCGGAGGAATTGTCGCGTGGGCACGAAGCTGGTTCCGGTTGCCACTTTCTTATGCAGGCAGCCGTCGCGCTGCGCGTGGCGGAGGACCGCGTTGTCCATGTTGCCGGTCTCGCCGACGACAAACGAGAGTTTCGGATTTCCAAACTCCGCGCGCATATCGGTGATGAGGTGCACCAGATTGCCTTCGTACTCGGCGGCAGCTTTTTCGTCGCAGCCATCGTTCCAGCCCTGGAACCAGATGACCCCATCAAGGCGCGGCGTGTAGCCAGCAAGCGCGGGGAACTGCGTGGGAATGGCCGCCACCGCGGCGCGGTACTCGGCGATCATCTGCTTGTAGTACGGTCCGACCGCGCCGCCTGCACTTGGTGGTCGAAAGTCCTTCGCCAAACTCTTGCCGCCCCACGCTGTCTTGATGAGAAGCACTGGCTCGGCGAAGGCGTTGCCGAGTGCGCGACCAATGCCGAGCTCTGGCCCAATGTGGTGTTTGTCGTCATAGACCGCAAAGCCCACCGAAAGCGCCCCAGCTTTCTGCGAGCCCTGTTCCGTGAGATACGAAACGAACACATCATCACGCACAAACCACGAGCCGTCCGCCGCGCGGAGATCGCCCCATGCTGCCTTGTTTGCGGGGCTGTCCACAAATTGAGCAAGCGTGCCACGACCGCCGTTGTAATCACGCGCATCGTTCAGATCAACAACGCCGTGGCCTTCCATGTTGGACTGGCCAGCGAGGAGATAGACGCGGAGGAGTTTGGCAGGAGATGGCGAAGCAGGTGCGGTTGGCAACGGCATCGCGCTTGGTGGCGCAGCGGCGATGGTGAGCGCCGCAAGTAGTCCAGCAGCGAGAGCGGGAAGCGCACGAGCCGTTGGCTGAAGAAGCAATCGATTCAACATTGCCAAAGGGTATCGATTGCGTGCAGCCGGGTGCTAGCATCTCCCATGATGGTTCCACTCATCACGACCATCGTTCTTGCGTTGGCAGGAGACGGCGCGCCGGCGGCGCAGGCGCTGGAGACGTGGTGCATTGAGTGCCATCAGGGCGTCAAACCAAAGGGGAAATTCAACCTCCACGGCGTGTTAGAACGCTTGAACGCGTCGCAATCGACGGCGGCGGATCGTTCGCTTCTTCGCAAGGCACTGCGGCGGCTTGCCGACAGCGAAATGCCCCCACCGGACGCTGAGCACATTCCCAATGCGCAAGAGCGCTCACTGAGTGCGCAAGCACTGCGAATCGCGATCGCTGGCGCGAATCGAATCATCGTTCCAAAGAGTGCTCCGCCGCGCCGACTGAATCGTGCTGAATATGCCAACACGATTCGCGATCTGTTCGGCATTGATGTCTCTGAATTTTCTTCGCTGCCGCCTGATGATGTCGGCGCAGGGTTTGACAATGTTGGCGCAGTGCTCAGCCTCGCGCCCACAGCGCTCGAGAAATATTTCGAACTCGCCGAGGCCATCTCCGCACGCGCTTGCCCAGAATCCACAGCGAGTGTCCCCGCGGCAATCACTATCAACGGCAAGGCGATGACCGTCACAGAAAGAGCCGGACAGGTGTTGGAGGATGGCGCACTGCTCTGGTCTTCAGGCGAAGCGCGTTGCACGGTGCAACTTCCGCGCGCGGGGACATACGCCATCTCCATCCGCGCAGGTGGCGATCAGGCTGGACCGGAGCCCGTGCGCATGGGGGTATTGGCAGGAAAGAAGCGAATTGCCGACTTCACAGTGACTGCGGACAAACGTTCGCCTGGCGAACACCGCATGGAGCGCATGCTCAACGAGGGCGCGCAATCCATTGCTATCACCTTTGACAACGATTACTACAACAAAGACGCGGCAGCCGGAACGACCGCTGATCGCAATGCGTTCATTCTGTCCATGACTATTGAGGGGCCACTTGAGCCCTTCCGCGCGCAGGCGTGGCGTTCGTCGATGGAGGCGTTTGCGGCAAGTGCGAATGGCATGAATGCACCACTCGCGGAGCAGCACTGGCTCATTGAGCGGATCCTTCGTCGGCCGGCGACTGACACTGATTGCATCCTTCTGAATTCCATCGTGCAGTCGCTCCCCGATGGCAGTTCGAAAGAAACCAAGATGCGCGCCATGATTGAGGCGCTGCTCGTTCATCCTGAATTCCTGTTTCGAATTGAGGATCGTGATGAATCAGCAGGGCCAGAACTAGCTCCGCACGCACTTGCCACGCGACTGGCCTACTTCCTGTGGGCAAGTTGCCCCGACGAAGCACTCGCAAGCGCCGCCACACGCGGCGAACTTTCTTCGAGCAGCGGGCGGGCAGCGGCGGTCGATCGACTCCTGATGGACCCACGATCGTCCAGCTTGGCTGAGCGGTTCGCGACGCAGTGGTTGGCTATCGACGGTCTCGGCAACAAGATGCCGGATGCATCGCAGTTTCCGGATGTCAACGCCGCGCTGCTGCGATCAATGCGAACTGAAACAGTCATGTTCTTTGAGAGCGTGCTGCGCGAGCATAGATCCGCGGAAACGCTCATAGATGCGGATTACACATTCATTGATGCGCGCCTTGCCAAGCATTACGGGATGGCCGTTCCTGTCGGCGACGGCATGCATCGCGTGCGCATTGACCCGCAACGCGGTGGCGGAATCCTGGCGCACGCGAGTGTGCTGACTGCAACGAGTAATCCCACGCGTACGTCGCCAGTGAAGCGCGGCAAGTGGGTCCTGCAGGCGCTCCTTGATGCCGCTCCACCGCCACCGCCGCCTGGAACCGCGCAGATTCCGGACCGTGTTGAAGACCGCGCAGGTAAGTCAATCCGCGAACTCATGGAGATTCACCGCGCTGATCCCAACTGCGCCGCGTGCCATCGAAGTATGGATGAACTGGGATTCGCCTTTGAGGCGTTTGACCCAGTGGGCATTCTTCGTGACCGTGCGGACGGAATTGCTGTCAACGCAACCGGGACACTCCCCGATGGAAGTGTGTTGCAAGGAGTGGACGGAGTGCGCGCGAAGCTGAAGGGGAACGCCGGATTTACGCGGTCGCTGGTTAAGCACCTCATGGTCTACGCCACCGGCTGCGCGCAAGAGGATTCGCGCGATGATGAATTGGATGAATTGATGGAATCGCTGGCGAGCAACCCTACACTCTCTGACATCGTGCACGCCATCGTTGAAAGTCCATCGTTCCGATTGCGAGGCGCCCAATGACTGGTTGGTCAGGACCGATTTCTCGACGAACCGCCCTGCGCGCCGCTGGTGCGGTGATTGCGCTTCCCATGTTGGAGGCGATGCTGCCCGGCAGGTGCTTGTGGACGCGAACCGCCGCCGCTGCAAGTCGGGCCGTACTGGCAGTGCCGCCGGCGCGCATGATGTTCGTGTTTCTACCCAACGGAGTAGACATCGCTTCGTGGCCAGGCTCCGCAACTGCTGCACTGGCAGATCACGCGGGGCAATACTCAGTGATGCGCAATCTCTGTCATCGGAACGCTGAGGCGTTGGGCGATGGCGCTGGAGATCACGCCCGTAGTGCCGCGTGTTTCTTGACTGGCGCGCACCCAAACAAGACATCGGGCGGCGATATCAGTGTGGGCATCAGCGTGGATCAGGCGGCTGCGGCGCAACTCACTGGTGCCACACGTCTTGATAGTTTGGAACTTGGCGGCGAACCAGGAATGACCGCGGGTGATTGTGATTCTGGATACAGCTGTGCGTACAGCGCAAACATTTCTTGGCGCGGTCCACACACGCCCAATGGAAAGGAAGACGATCCTCGGCGCGTCTTCGACACTCTATTTTCAACGGGACCTGAAGGCGAGACCGCCGCCATGCGCGAGCGGCGCATTCAGTTGCGTACCAGCATTCTGGATGCCGTCGGTGGGCAAGTTGCGGCGCTGTCATCCCGCGTTGGAGTTGCCGATCGTCGCAAGCTTGACGAATACCTTGAGGGAGTCCGCACGCTTGAACGTCGCATGCAGTCACTTGCGCGCGATGGCCAGGGTGGAACGCCAGCGCATGTTGCACCACCATCGTCACCAACGGACTATCGCGAGCGGATCACACTGCTCACCGACATGGCTGTTCTTGGATTGCAACTCGATCAAACACGCATCGTGACGTTGATGCTTGCCAATGAGGGATCGAACCGTTCCTATGTAGACATCGGCGTCAAAGATGGGCACCATGATGTGAGCCACCACGCTGACGATCAGTCCAAGCGAGAGAAGTACGCGGCAATCAACCGGTGGCAAGGCGAACGGCTCGCGCACTTACTGACAAAGTTGAAGACCACTGATGAAACCGGTGCGAGTCTGCTTGATCACACCATGGTGGTGTACGGCGGAGCGATTTCGGACGGCAATCGCCATAACCATGACGACCTTCCAATCATTCTCGCTGGCGGCGCAGCGCGAGGCGTGAAACACGCGCCGGTACGCACGGCGGCGGCGGGCACGCCACTTTGCAATCTCTACCTCGCCATGTTGCAGAACATGAACGTTCCCACGAATCGATTCGGTGACAGCACGCAAGCGATCGCGCTGAACTCCATCGAACCAATGACCGCGGAACCAGGCTGAGGTTTCGATAATCTCCGGCAGACACGCGTCTTTAGCACACTGTGACAGCCGCCCCCGTCTTGGGTACAATCCTCCTCCTTAGTCAGGGCGCTTAGCTCAGCTGGCTAGAGCGCACGGATCACACCCGTGAGGTCACTGGTTCGAGTCCAGTATCGCCCATTG
>DBCE01000092.1:12755-14042 GCA_002292895.1 Phycisphaerales bacterium UBA966 | reverse complement strand
GCACGTGGAAGTGGAGCGTGTTGCGGCTCCGCGGCAGCGGCTGGAAGATCTCTTCCTGCAGATTGTTGAACGCGCGCGTAATGATCGTGCCTCCACGAGTGGCGCGGGCGCTGGCGGTCCCACCGCGGCGTTCCTGCGTGGTGAGGAGAATGCGGGCAGCGGATTGATCGCCGAGCTCGAAGCGATGCCAGCGGCCAAGCCGACTGCTGCCACCGCTCCGGCCGCGCCGGTTGCGCCGGTTGCTGATGCAGCGGTGCTCACAGAACTGGTGACTGGCAAGCCCAGTGCCCCGGTCGGCAAGGTTGAACCCGCCGCCAATCCTTCCAAGCCCACCAAGGCTCCGGCACCGCCGCAGGATGTTGACCGATCAGTCATTGATGATCTTCTGGGCGGGGGCGGCAATCCGTGACCGCACTCGTGGCGCGGCTCCATCGATGGATCGGCGAGCGCATGGCAACCCGTGCGGCGCGCATTCTGGCAACGCTGGCCATTCTGATCTCGCTTGCTCTGGTGACTTGGCCGCTCCTGAATACAGCGTTCTCGCTGCAGACGCAGCGAGCCGGGATCTTGAAGTCATTGGAGAAGTGCTCTGCGAAGGATCGTGATCCCGCAGCTATGCAGCTGATGCAGCGCGGCACGGTGACGGTTGGTGATCGTGAGTACGGCGGCGCTCGCGTGGTTGGCCGTGCCGTTGATCTCTTTGATGACGCAGGCGTGATGCCAGCCGACGTCAAGCAAGAACTTTCATGGCGACTCCTGGGCGATCAAGTTCCGCTGTGGATGCCTTATGTACTGGTTCGATCGCCCGCGTTGGTGATTGCGCTCATGCTGGTGACCGGCATTGGTGCACTCGCGGTGGTGTGGATCGGGCTCCTGCTTCCCGCCTTAGAAGTGGGCGGCGCTGTCGCAGCGGGCGCGGCGTTCTGTTGGTGGATGGGATGGCCGACCGGCACACAGTGGTTGATCAGTTCTGCGCTGTCGCTACTGCTCTTTGCGTTCCTGTGGAACGGTGCTCGTGCCTTGTTGGGCTTTCGTTCCGGCTCGATTGCAGTGGCATCCAATACTGCTCTGGAGGGGGTACGCACACTGGCGCTCCCTGGGTTTGCCTTGCCGATTGCCATGATCGTTCCGTTCCTTGCGCTCTCGCGCGAGCGGGGCGAGGCGCTCTTGCAGGCCATTCCTGGGTTCCTTGACTGGGGGCACACCGCTGCCTACACCATGGCTGCGCTCTTTGTGATTGTGTTCGGTTGCGCCAGCACCGCGTTTGAGATTCGCGATCGGCAGGGG
>DBCE01000092.1:0-12739 GCA_002292895.1 Phycisphaerales bacterium UBA966 | reverse complement strand
TGTGGTCTGTAGTCACCAAGCCGATCTCGCACGGCGGTTGGCTGCTTGGGAAGTGGATTGGCACATTGGCGCTTGGGCTGTCGCTGGTTGTCGGTGGCGGACTCCTACTAGCCGCTGGCACCGCATACCTCGCGTCGCAGAAACCAACCGATGAGCGTGATGCCCGCGATGTGCGCGATACCGTCCTCGTGGGGCGCGTTGGATTTCGGCCCGAGTTTGAAATGCTGCCGCCGGAACGGCTTCGCGAAATCATTGACCAGACCATTGAGGGGGACTCAGTACTCAAGGCCGATATTGCCAACGGCACGGCTGACGATGCGCAAACGCGCCGCAGTATTGCGGTTGCCAAGCAGCGCGAGTACCTGGATCAACAACGGCGCATTGCGCCCGGCGAGAGTCGTGAGTTTGTGTTCCATGGTCTCGCCGGGATCGTGGCACAGAAGCGTGGAATTTCGCTGCGCTACAAGCTGCACGGCGGTGGCGATGATGAACATCAGAAGTTCCCGGCCATGTTCCAGTACACCACCGGTGGTGGCGCGGGCATGTGGGAATTGCGCGAATGGACGCCCGGTGAGGCATACACGCTTGATATTGACCCCAAGTTTGTTGATGAGCAGGGCGACCTGAAAGTCCGCATCTTCTCCGCCGGATGGGATGAAGAGAAGAAGACGCCAGTTGCCTCGTCGGTGACCATCTTTGTGCAAGACGATTCACTGGAAGTGATGGCCAACGAGTCCACGTTCACCGGAAACTTGGTTTCCGCAATCATTGTTGATGGATGCAAATTGGCGTTCTTGGCAGCACTTGCCGTGGCTGCGGGTTCGTTGCTCAGTTTCCCGATTGCGGTGCTGTTGACCTTCGGCGTGTTCTCCATGGCCACGTTGACTCCGTTCTTGGCCACCTCCATCAAGTATTACGCCCCGGACGAGAAGAGCGGCATCATCATCTGGGCATTCCAGGTGGTGGTCTTGGCAATCGCCCGAACTGTTGAATTCCTGTTGCGCGGCTTCGCGGCGCGGAGTCCCAGCGATTCGCTTGCGCAAGGGCGCGCCATCACGTGGTCCACGCTGTTTGACACCGTGGTGGGTATCGGCCTTGGTTGGACGGGTGGAGTGCTCCTGATCGGTTGGCTCGGTATCCGTCGGAAGGAGATTGCCGTCTACAGCGGCCAAGGCTGACCGATGCGTGATCGAACGATCCAGATTCTCTCGGTGCTGGTTGCCGTGGCGGCGCTGTTTGTGGCGGGCACGTTGCTGCCGCGCATCGTGGCAGCAAGCGACGACGGCAAGTTGCGCTACACGAACGTGTCAGTGGAGGGCGCACCGCCGATTGTTGCCATCGGCGCAGCAGTGGGCGCATTGCGCGGACTGGTGGTCGACTACTTGTGGATTCGCCTGCAGCAAATGCGGGAACTCTCGCAGTTCTACGACGCGCGTCGCTTGGCGGATCTGATCACCAAATTGCAGCCGCGCTTTGGCGAAGTGTGGGCGTTCCACGGTCATAACTTGGCTTACAACCTCTCGGTGATGACCAGCACTCCCGAAGAGCGCTGGCGGCTTGTCAACGAGGGTATTGATCTTGTTCGCAACAAGGGCATTCGGTACAACCCCAACGACCTGATTCTCTACAAAGAGCTCGGGTGGTGGTTTGCACACAAAGTCGACGGGCTCAGCGACGACGCGCATCTTTATTACAAGCGCGAACTGGCCAAGGAGTGGCACCTGCTTCTTGGTGAACCACCGGCAGGATCTTCCGCCCGTGCCGCGTGGTTGCAGGCGATTGCCGATGCCCCGGACACTTATGAAGAATTGGTGGCGCGTGACCCAGGGGTCGCCACCATGATTGCCGCGCTTGAGGCAAAGATGCAGGCATTCGACCCCAAGTACAAGGTCAAGCTCGACCGTGATTTCCTGCTGATGCACGGGCGTTGGCATTCGGTGCGCACGGGACCGGGTTACGCCAAGCTCTTCAATCTGCAGGATCAGTTCCGTCGTCGCGACGCGGCGTACGCGGCCATGGACGACGTCTTCTCCGACCCCGCCAATGCCAAAGCGATTGATGAGTTGGTGACGTTCCTCCGCAAGCGTGTTCTCATTGATGACTACAACATGGAGCCAGCGCGCATGGCCCGCTACACGCGGGAGTTTGGCCCCTTTGATTGGCGGCATCCGCAGTCACACGCGTTCTATTGGTCCAAGACGGGCGCGGAAATAGGCGCGGAGCGCTACGACAACGACGAGGACATCTACCGGATTCTCAACGACGATCGCACCACCATTCAGGCGATGCAGGCGTTGGCGCATTCGGGCCTGATGCGCGTTGATCCGTTCTCGACGGACAATCCAACGCGTCTCTATGACATTCGGTGGATTAAGTCGATCGATCGCTATTTCCGTGAGCTGTACACCAAGCATTACAAGGCGCGCGGCGGCGGACCGGATACGTTCGTTGACTTCTATGAGAACTTCATGGCGCAGGCGGTGCGCGAGCTGTACCACGCTGGTGAGGTTGAGGAAGCACAGAAGCTGCTTGATGAACTCGACAAGCTGTGCGGGCGTGGCGGACTGATTCCCAACAATAAGTACGTGGCACCGGTTGATGTATTCGTGCGTAATGCCACGTTTGGTGAATACGAAATGGTCCCGGATATCGCGCGCACCGATCTCTCCGCGATCCTGCGGCGCGGGTTCTTGGAGGGGTATCTGGTTGGCAAGAAGAAGGTGTTGGACGAGGCGCTGGTGTACGCGCGTGATCTCACTGAGTATTTCCGCACTAACCGATTCACGGACTTCCGCACCAAGATGGGCGACGCGCGACTTGCAGATCTGATCGGTTCGCTTGAGCGCAGCGTGGAAGATGTGTTGGTCAGCATCATGCAAGATCAGTCGCTTCCGCTGGTTGATCGGCTGACGGTGTACAACCGATTGCCGGAAGATCAGCGCGCCATGGTCTATGACTCGGCGCGTGCGCGGATTGAGACAGACCTTGCTGCAAGCCCGCTTGGTTCAGGTGGTGCGAAGGCAGAGAATCTGTTCCCGGAGCCACCCAATATGGAGGCCTACCGCGCGCGTAAAGCTGAGCGCGAGAGCAAGCGTGCTGCAGAGGACAAGGAGCGCAAAGAAGGCTCCATGGACCGCAAGCGCTGATTGCATGGTGGGCTGTCCGGTAGCCTCCGTGCCATGCGCACGCCTCCTCCAGCCATTCTCGCCATCGGAAAGAACTACACCGACCACGCCGCCGAAATGGGCGGCAAGGCTCCAGACGCGTTGGTGATGTTCATGAAGAACCCCGGGTCTTTCTGTGCCGACGGTGACGCGATCGTCATCCCGTCCATCTGCGATGAGCACGGACCGCAGGTCGACTTTGAAGGCGAGCTGGCGGTCATCATTGGTCGCACGTGTAAGGATGTCCCAGAGTCGGAGGCGTTTACTGTGATTGGTGGATACGCCGCCGCCAATGATGTCACAGCGCGTTGGTGGCAGCGTGAGGGTGGTGGCGGGCAGTTCTGCCGGGGCAAGGGCTTTGACACCTTCTGCCCAATGAGCGCTGTGACCCCTGCATCTGCCGTCCCGGATCCGCAGGCGCTCCGCATCGTTACGCGCGTGAACGGGGTGGTCATGCAGGATTCCTCTACGTCATTGATGATCCATTCCGTGGCGCGCATTGTTTCGGAACTTTCGCGTGGCACCACGCTGCTCGCTGGCACAGTGATCATCACCGGAACGCCGTCCGGGGTGGGTTTTGGGCGTTCGCCGAAGGTGTTCTTGCAGCCGGGCGACGTTGTTGAAGTGGAGATTGCGGGCGTTGGTCGGACACGTAATCCGGTGCAGCATGCCTGAGCCGCATCCGGTCGACCATGGCACTGCGCGGGCGGAACGTGGCGTGGCACACCCTGATGATGTTGCTGCGCAAGGTGTGCCGGGCAATGCGCCGATGCCCAGCATTGGATTGCCAGCACGCGCATGCATTGGCGGGATTCATTTCTATCAGCGGCGCATTGCCTGGCTCACGCGCGGATGGTGCCGATTTCAGCCATCATGTTCTGTCTACGGCGTGGAAGCGATTGAGCGGCACGGTGCGTTGCGCGGATCGTGGCTTGCAGCATGTCGCATTGCGCGATGTAACCCCTGGGGCGGATGTGGTCACGACCCGGTGCCGTGAATCAATGCATGCAATGCACGCGCTGATTGTTCCAATGCCGCTCGATACCGCTCCGCGTCCCACTCGCTATGGCGCCGCGCCACCACTACGAGGTCAAGGCCGGTTGGCAGTGCATGCTGCACCGCGCGGAATGCCTCGCGCAGCAGTCGCTTCAATCGGTTGCGAGCCACTGCATTCCCAACCTTGCGCGAGACGCTGAGACCGATGCGCGTGATCGGTAGCCCATTGCGAGCGGCGTAGACAATGATCCCGCCGCAGTCCTGGCGGCGCCGCTGCGCGTAGGCACGGTCGAAATCTTCGCCGCGCTTGACGTGCAGGACGGCCGGGAATCGCTGATTTCCACTTGGAGGCACCGGAGGAGGGTACCGGGGCAGGGGTGCGCATATTCTCGGCTCTTTGCGGCTACGCGGGGCAGGGCTATACTGCTCGGCTCGCGTTTGGGCGGTGCCCTTCGTGAACGGTCCATGCACATTCGGTCTTTCCTATCGGAGCCTGCTCGTGATTGACGCATTGAAGAGCGATGAAATCGTCCAAAAGCTCGGCGGCCGTTTCAAGCTGACCGCCCTGATCCAGCGTCGCCTTGGCGAGCTCGTTGACGGAGCCCGTCCCCTCGTTGAGCGCAATGGTCGGACCGACTTCGAAGTCGTGATCGACGAGATCGTGCAAGAGAAGATCACCATCGATTGGGAAGCCAGCGGTCTTGAGGCTCCGCCTCGTCGCTGACTTCGCATCGGGATTGCAGTGCGTTGGAATTGACCGACGCCCCGATCCCGCGCATACTGTCTTTGTCCCGTTCCACCCGGAGAGGTGCCTGAGCGGTTGAAGGGACTAGTCTCGAAAACTAGCAGCGGGCTTGCCTGCTCGTGGGTTCGAATCCCACCCTCTCCGCTTCGCTCGCCCCGCATCATCGCGGGGCGAGCTTGCTTTTGATTTGGCTTCGGCGATGTTGTCCGATGACTCCGATGACTCCGAGTCCATCGATCGCCACGCCGATTTACAACTGCGCGGCCTGCGTCTCACGAATCCATCCGGAACGGCCATCCGGTAGTTCGATGCGCAGCCAACCCGGGCGCGTCTCAATGACGGTGCTCTCAACGCCGGGTCCAAGTGTTTCCACGAAGGCGGGTTCGAATCCGTCGCCGTTTCCCTTGCGGAGCGTGACACCGTTCTCCACCAGCACCGCGCGCGGGCGGCTGGTGTGGAGGTACTCATCAGCAATCACGCTTCCGCCAAAGAGTGTGGCCCCGCACAGAAGCGTGATGATCGCCACGCGCCATGCGGCGCCCGGTGCAGCGCCCGCCCCGCGCTGCGTGGTCGGGCGGATGAACCAGGCGGCCAGCGTTCCCCAGAAACCAAGCCAGCACAGCCAACCCAGGAGTATTCGTACTGATCGCGGCACCAGGTGCCACCAGCGCGCCACGGAATCCACCAGGAGCGTGCCGCCTGTTCGTTCGAAGGAGCTCTTTACTCCCGCTCGGGCGCGGGACAGGTTGTGTTCCAGGTCGGAGTCACCCGGCATGAATCGCTCGGCGCGCACGTACGCGGCGATCGCGCGCCCAATGTCGCCCGACTCCATGTAGGCATTGCCGAGGTTGAATTCAAGTGGTCCGTTCTCGGCTCCGGCGGTACGGATTCGCTCCCACAACTTGGCGCTTTCGCGGAAAGCATCCAGGCTCGCCGCTGCGTCAGTGCGGCGGAGTTGGATCCCGCGCTCGTATGCCGTTTGCGCGTCGCGCGCGGCGCCAGTTGTGCGGTCGACGTCAGTAGCGAAGGCTTCGGTTGCGCATACTGCGGAGGTCACCACGCACAGCGCCATGCAGAGTTTCATGAACCAGTTCATCGGGTACCCCCGTTCGTTGCACGGAGGCGCGCGGCATCAAGTGCATCGATGGCCCGCTGCGCTTCGGCCGCAAGTTCGGCTGGCGTTGCAGCCCCGGCATACCGCGCGCGGTCACAATGACCAAGGAATTCTGCGATACGGTTTCGTAGTTCGTGATCAACACCAGCGGTTGCAAGCACGCGCTCCAAGTCACCGCGCGTGAGTGTTCCTGCTGCGCGACCGGTCATGTCTTCCACAAATCCAGTGATCGCACCGGCGAGTCCCGTGGCATCGGTCGCGGCACGCAATCGTGCATCCGCGGTTCGGCGCGCACGACTACGACGAGCAAGGCCGCCATCCCGCGCGTGCCGGGCGCGATGCACTCGGAAGGCAAGTGCTACTGCGGCTCCAACCGGCGGCAAGACCAGACCTGCGAGTTCGATCGGGCCGGTGTGCAATCGTTCGTCAGCAAGAAGCGCGTCGGTAACGGGGCGGTTGGCCACCAAGCCGCCTTGCACTTCCGTGAGTTGTGTTCCGGGGGCTGATGCGTCGGTTGTCGTACCTGTACCACCGGTGACGATCTTGGAAAGATCCATCTGATTTGCCGGGGTAACCGTGATGGGAATCGGCTGGCTTCGGCTGACCGTGTAGGCGCGAGTTTGCGGGTCAAACGAGCTGTATTCAATGGGTGGAATGGCCGCCGTCCCGGCGCGTAGTGGTCGAACCGTGACGGTAAAGCGTTTGGTGTTGCCACTGACAACGCCGGACAGCGGTTCGTTTGGAATGCGGAACTCCTTGGCCAGTTGCATATCCGCTGCAAGGGCAGGGGGCTGCAGCGTTTCTAAATTTGCACCGCCGCGAATGTCGGTGATGGCAAGTGTCAGCGTCACCGGGTCGCCGACTGCAACTGTTGTTGGCTTGGCAGTGACGGCAATAGCAAACGCACCCACAGCGCCACTAAACGAAGCGGGGCGATCGACTTCCGGCAGCGGGAGAATGGTGATTCCGGACGCCGTTGCGGTGACAGAGAGTGGTCGCGACTCACTGATAGTCAGCTGACGGTCAAGGAACAGATTCTGCACTTCGCGAAGTGCAAGCGGATACGTCATGCGGATCCGAACCGTGCCGATATCTGGTGCGCCGGTTTTTGGAGGCCACGTCCGGCGCGTCAACTCATAATTGAAGTAAGTCGCTCCGTTGCGTACTTCCTGCTGGGCCCGCGGCGCGGCATTGCGCTGCCGCAGCTCGGCGACCTGCTGCTGAAATTCGCCCCATTCGCTGCCCTGTAAGTCAACAAGTTGCCACATCTGCGACTCGTTCAATTGTCCATACGACGGGTCTTTGTAAGCACGGACGCTGATTCGAAGGATCAAATCGAGCGGTTGGCCAACATAGCCCTCTGCTGGTAGGCCAATGACCTCCGCGGACAACAGGTTGCCCGCTTCGCTCTTCATTACTTCCACCCGTTGCGGCTTGCTGCGGAGTTCCTTGCCGTCCACGAGCACCGTGAGTGCAGGAATCTGGATACTGCCGACCCGCTCGGGCGTGATCTCGACGGCGTACGTCACGGAGGTTGAATTGCGCACGCGTCCACCACGAAGTTCGGTCAGTGATTGCCGACCGCGCTCGATGACACGCACGGTGGCGCCGGGAATTTCTGGAGCGACCGGCGGCTTCACATCGCTCGCGTCGGTCACTTCAATGGTCACCAGGAATGGGGTGCCTTCATACGCATTGCCCTCCGGCATACGGAACTGCGCGTCGCCCGCTGCAGCGGCGCGCAGCAGGGAGAGGCACAGGAAGATGGCGATGATCGTGGCACGCATGTGATTGGTCACCAGTCCTTGATCGGCTTGCGGCCGCGCGCGGCTTCGGCTTGCACTTTGCGTTCTTGCGCAGCGCGCCGTTCGCGTTCGTGATCTCGAACCGACTGCAGGAGGCGATCGGCCTGATCCTTGGTCATTTGACCATCCTTTGGCTGTCCGGGCTCACCGGGCTTTGGCTGCTCGGGAGGCTGCTGGTCATTCGGGGACTTGCCATCCTTGTTCTGCTGGTCCTTTGGATCTTGCTTGTCCTGGTCGCCCTTGTCTTTCTTGTCTTCCGGATCCTTCTTGTCGTCCTTTTCTTTCTTGTCGCTCTCGTCCTTCTTGTCGCTCTGATCTTGCTTGTCGCTCTGATCCTTCTTGTCACTCGGATCTTGCTTGTCGCTTTGATCCTGCTTATCGCTCTGATCCTGCTGGTCGTCCTTGTTCTCTTTGTCGTCCTTCTTCTGCTCGTCCTGTTGCTTCTTCAGTTCCTCCAAGGCGCGAACAAGGCGCAAGCTCTGCTCAGCGTTAGCGCGTGACTCCTGATCGTTCGGGTCCGCATAGGCCGCGTCCTTAAAGCCACCGAGACTCTTGTTGGCGTCCGCAATCGCTTGCTTGAGCGCCTCCGGATCGATCGCCGCTTCTTGACCTTCCTTGGGCTCGGTCCCCGTTGCCTCGCGTTGCGTTTCCAGCATGCGTTGCGCTGCTTCTGCCTGTGTTCGAGTCGCGCTGTAGAAACTAGCAGCGCGGTTGTACAGGCTGGAGGCGCTCAATGCAGCGTCTGTATGTTCCCCGTTTGATGCTGAAGTACTCGCACGAGCGAAAGCCTTCGCTGCATCCTGATATTTGCCTGCCTTGTACAGAGACACACCCAAGTTGTAAGCCGCGTCGGCGGCATCTGGTCGTGCGGCAAGCGCGGCTTCATAGGCCGCGGCTGCGCCCGCAAAGTCACCGCTCTGGAGCGCCACCTCGCCAGCGCGAGCAGCGCTGTGAAAGTCGACGGGTTCCGCGGCGCGCTCAGGCGCACGCCCGGCCGCGGCACCTTGCGCGATCGTTGGCGCATCCTGTGGCGCTGCCTTGCGCCCATCCTGGCGCGCATCTTGAGGCGCGTTGGACACCACCGGCGGCGCATCCGACCGCGCAGGAGTCTTTACAACGACCGGGGCACTGGATGAACGTTGTTCGGGAATCGCTTGAGCGCCCACCGGAACGGTGATGCTTGCAGCGAGTAGAAGTGCGATGGACATGTTTCGATTCATTGCGGAACGCCCTCCGCTTTCGGTGCGCGGCGCGCGGGAATCATGCTGCCAACCAAGAGAACGATAAACGCTAGGCCAGCGAACCATTGAAACCGCGGAGTACGTCGCGTCACTGTTGCGTCTTCAAATTCCTTGCGCTCCAGTGCGCCGACCGTTTGCGCATACGCACGCGCCATGTCAACGCGACCAGTCCCGGCAGGAATGAACGCGCCACCGCCAGCGAGGGCCGTTTCGCGCAGGATGCGTTCGTCCAACTTGGTCCACACTTCTTGTCCATCGAACACCAGGTACCGCACTCCGTCCTTGCCGCGTGACTCTGGAATGCGCGCGCCTTCACGCGAGTCGCCAATGCCAATCGCATAGACGTGGACGCCATCCTTCTCCAACACTGCCTTGGCAGTAGCCACCGGATCAGCCTCGCCGTCGTCCAGGTCTTCGCCGTCAGAAATGATAATGATGGCACGGCTGCCCGCAGATGCAGGCGGGAAACTAGCAGCCGCAAGGGCGATGGCATTTGCCAACGCGGTACCACCGCGCGCTCCTGAGAGCGGCACCAGTTCCGCCAGCGTGGTGCGGAACGCTCCGTAATTGAGGGTGAGCGGGACGCGCATGGCAGCAGTGCCCGCAAACTCAATGAGACCGATGCGATCCCCGCCTAGCGACTCCACGGTTTCCTCCACAAACTGACGGGCGCGTGAGAGGCGATCAGGCGTTGCATCTTGCGCGGTCATGGAGCGGCTCACGTCCATCACAAAGAAGACGTCAGCGCCGCGGCGCTTGACTTCTTCCACTTGCGCACCCCACCGTGGATCCATGAGCGCCGGAACCAGCGCGGCCAATGCCGCCACCGTCAGCAGCGCACGGACAAACGGGCGCGCCGAATTTGCACGCGGTGCGATGGTCCGCAGAAGCGGTGCATCAGCGAAAGCGGCCATCGCGCGCGCGCGACCGCGGGTCCTGATCAACACCAGAGCAAGCAGAGCCAATACCGCCCACACCCAGTTGAGCGCCGCCGGATTGGCAAATGTGAAGTCCATGGGATTCATGGCAACATCCTCCACCGTGTCTGCGCCAGGAGTAGTTCCGCCGCGATCAAGAAGAAGGCAATCAACAGTAACGGAGCGATACGCACGCCAGCAATGTCAGAACCTTCGACGGCAAGGTCGCGATACTGCAAGTAGCGGCGCTGTTCCGTGGTGGTCTTTTCAAGTCGATTGATGGTTTCATAAATAGACTCCAAGCTGTTGGAATCCGTTGCCCGGAAGTACTGGCCGCCAGTGAGTGAGGCCATCTCTTTCAAGAGCTTCTCATCAATGTTCACCGGAACTGGCACCAGCCGAGTGCCACCGAACGGCGTTTGCATGGGGTAGGGCGCCTCGCCGATGGTGCCCATTCCAATGGCGTACAGGGTGATTCCGTACGTCTTGCAAATCTCAGCGGCAGTGGTGGGGGCAATGTCGCCCGCGTTGTTCTCACCATCCGTCAGCAAGATGATCACCTTGCTCTTTGGCTTGGGAAGGTCGCCGCCGCGCTCGGTGGCATCACGGAGCCGCTCCGCAGCCAGCGCTACGGCTTCACCGATGGCGGTGCCGTCTTCGCCGCGATTGCCAGCCACGGCAACATCGTCAAGGACCTGCACTAGGTAGTCATGATCAAGCGTCAGTGGGCACAGACTGTCCGCGTAGCGGGCAAACGCAATGAGCCCAATCAGGTCGCCGGGGCGGCCATCAAGTCCACCTCCGCCAAGAATGAACTTCCCCGCCACTTCTTTGAGCGCCGTTAATCGGTCCGCACGCTGGCCATCCTTCTGAAAGTCCATCGCCAGCATTGAGCTTGATCGATCGACCACTATCTCAATGGCTACGCCTTCCACGTACACACGCGTTTGCTCGTTCGCCTTGATGGGGCGGGCCATGCACACCGCCAACATTGCGAGCGCCGCCATCCGTAGTACCAATGGCAACCACCACGTGCGCGAAACAAAGGTTGCTCCCGCTGCGCGCAACGGTGCTACGGAAGGGAAGCCAATGGTTGCACGCCAACGGGGGCGCGCCACCGCAATCCACGCCAGCGGCACCGCCAACAGCAACAGAAGCCACCACACGCTGCCCTCATGGAATCCGTTCATGGTTCCACCTCGCTTGGTGGCGGGGCGGTCCGCTCCACAAATCCGCGCATGGCAGTGAGCGCGTGTGCGCAGGTGTCGGATGCTGGGCGCGCGGCGGCAAATTTCACCATATCTGCGCTGCGTAAGAATGCGCCGAGTGTTCGTTCGTGTTCACCGGCCAGATCAGGATGGTGCGCCGCTTGGCTCAAGAATTCCTGCGTAGTCTGATCGGGCGCTGCAATCTGATAGCGCCGCTCCACGTAGGTGCGCACAACATCAGAGAGCCGCACAAAGAATCCTTCCACATCACCGCGCTCGGGGAGCCGTTGCGATTCCAACAGGTCAAACTCGCGGCGCGCCCATTCGCCCGGCGCTATCGGAGCCACCACGGCCTCCGGCGTTGGGCGGCGCATGAGCCACCACACGAACGCCCCCGCCGCCACTGTTGCGCCGGCAGCAATGACCCACCACCACCACGCGCGCGTATCAATCTCCACGGGGCCGCGGATCTCCGATGCAAGTTCAGTCAGCGGAAGATCGCTGCCAATGAGCGATGTCAGTGTGACGCTTGTTGCGGGAACCGTTGCGGTGGTCTTTGTTCCGTCGGCACTGGTCATGGATACGGCGATCGCAGGAACCTCTAACGGGCCCGCCTCCCATGCCACCAGTTCGGCAACAACGCTTGATTGTCCCGCGCTCGCGGGCTGGCTGGGTGACGGTCGAACATCAAATGGCCCGAATGTGCCGCCAAGTTCCGGTAGTTGCAGTGACGTCCCTTCCGGCGCGGTGGCAATGATTTGCATGGTGATGGGGGCACCTGGCTGCCACTGCTTTGCATCCACCGTTCGGACCACGCCGAGTTGGCCCTCTTTCACTTCCTGCCGCACGCGCGTTTGCGCGGGTGCGCGCTCCGTAGCGCGGCCGGTCACACGTGGGGCAAGAGCAGGATCCTGTGCGAACGCGGCTCCACTCAATGCAAGCGCCAGACTGACCACGATCGCGCGCGACTTCTTCATCGTGCCCTCCGTGCCTCGCGGCGGCGGAAGAACGTGGTGAGCGGTGCAACAAAGTCCCCGCCCGTCTCCACGCGGATGGCCTCTGAGCGCAGCTTGCGAAGCGTCTCATCAAGGAGTGATCCCTCCGCCGCAGCCAGTTGCGCAAATCGATTGCGTACCGCCTTGGATCCAAGGTCTACCACGATGCACTCGCCCGTTTCTTCGTCCATGAATTCAGCAAGACCAAATGCTGGCATCGCATGTTCGCGGCGATCACGAATCAGAACCGGAATCACATCATGCTTCATGCGCGCAATGCGCAGCGCGTCTTCCCATGGCTCGCCGCCCTTGGCGGAGACAGTATTGGAACGCCAATCGCTCACTACAAAGAGCACCGAGCGCCGGCTCAACATGCGGGTGGCCTCAGCAATAGCGCCGCCGATGTCCGTGCCCCGACTGCTTGGTTCAAATCCCAAGAGATCACGCACAATCCGCAACACATGACGCGAACCCTTGCGCGGCGGCACAACGCGCTCCACACGGTCGGTGAAGCAGACGAGCCCCACGCGATCATTGGATCGAATAGCACTAAA
>DBCE01000127.1:462-6820 GCA_002292895.1 Phycisphaerales bacterium UBA966 | reverse complement strand
CATCTGCGGTGAAGAAACCGCGCTTCTTGAAGCGATTGAAGGTAAGCGCGGCTGGCCGCGCGTCAAGCCGCCGTTCCCAGCCATCAAGGGTTTGTTTGGACGCCCAACCATCATCAACAATGTTGAAACACTCGCTGCAGTGGTGCCCATCATGGAGCACGGCGTCGAGTGGTGGAAGAAGATGGGTGTGGAAAGCACGCTGCCGGGCGGCATGCCCAGTTACGGCACCAAGCTCATGGGCGTGAGCGGTCACGTCAACAAGCCAAACACTTACGAACTTGAACTGGGTATCCCGCTGCGGATGCTGGTGGAGAAGCATTGCGGCGGTATGCGCAATGGCAAGAAGTTTAAGGGCGCCATCGCTGGTGGCGTTTCCATGGGCGTACTTGGCACTGATCAATACGACGCGCCCATGGACTTTGACATCGGCCGCAAATACGACGTCCTTGGCTTGGGCACCGCATGCCCAACCATCTTTGACGAAGACACCGACATGGTGGCCGTGGCCCGCAACATCTGCCGCTTCTTCAAGGCGGAGAGCTGCGGCCAGTGCACGCCGTGTCGCGAAGGCAGCGGTTGGCTCCTGAAGTTGATCACCCGCATTGAGCGCGGCGCCGGCACTACGCAGGACTTGGACATGCTTCTGGAGATTGCTGGCAGCATGGGCCTGACCCCCGGCACCACCATCTGCGGTCTAGCAGACGGCAACAACTGGGCAGTCCGCACCATCGTCAACAAGTTCCGTCCCGAGTTCGAACGCCGGGTAACCCCGCGCTTCGTGCCGGTGTACGTGTCAGCGGCGGGGCGCTAATCGAAGTGGACCCCGACGGTAAACGAACATCGTCAGGCGAGCAGGGCGCACCACAATCCGTGGAATTCACCGGTCACGCGTTGGCAACGCTTTCAGTTGCCGATCGCGCCTGGCTTGCTGCAGCCATTGAACGAATCGTTCCGCTGCTTGGTTTCCCTGTGACGCGCGCCGCGATCGAACTGGTGCATGACGACCGCATGTGCATGTTGCACGCGCGACACATGGGCCTTGATTCCACCACTGATGTACTGACCTTCGCGCAGAACGCGCCCGGTGAGGCAGTGGATGTTGATATTGCAATCTGCGTAGACGAAGCGGCGCGGCGCGGGCAGGGTGCTGCGCAGCACGAGGGATCTGCTGCTTCGGCCAGTGCGCCGCACGGAACCCGCGGCGAGATTCTTCTCTATGCGCTGCACGGATTGTTGCACGCGGCTGGTCACGATGACCGCGATGATGATTCCTACGCGCGCATGCATGCTGAAGAAGATCGCATCCTGGAAGCAGCCGGTTTCGGGCGACTCTTTGAAGGCGGTGCCAAGTGACGCTTTCGTTAACCGTTGCAGCGGTAGCGCTGTTGGTGATCGTCAGCCTGCTGGCTGCGTTGGGTCGTTCGTTACTCGAAGTGAGCGAATCAGCGCTGGAACGCGAACTGGAAGAGCGCGGGCGTCTCGCGCGTGGCCGATGGTGTTTCGGCAAACTTGAGCAAGTGGAGTGGGCAGTTTCATTTGCGCGCACTGCTGGCCGTATCGGCTTTGCAGTTCTGGTGATTGCCATCGTTGCTGGGTTTGATGAGCCGCTCACGGTTGGCCGATTGGCAGTGGCCTGGCTGGTTGCGTTAATCGCCCTGTGGCTACTGACCACCGCAGTCGCGGGTGCGTTTGCGCGTCATGACCCAGCTGGAGTGATCGTTTCGTCGCTTCCGTTCCTGCGCATGATTTACGTGCCCCTTGCACCGGTGCGCGCGATTGCGGATGTGGTGGACGGCGCAGTGGGGCGGATCACTGGTTCTGGTACCGACGAAGCGCGCGGCGAAGAAGAGCTTGTCAGTGCAATTGAGGACACGCAGCGGCAAGGCCATATCGATGAGCAAGCTGCCGCCATTCTTGAGAACGCCGTGGAGTTTGGTGACACCACGGTTGGCTCCATCATGACGCCGCGACCCGCCATTGAGGGCATTGCCTACACCGATGACCTGGCCGCCATCCGTGAGTTTGCACGCCACTCCGGTCATTCGCGCATTCCCGTGTACCGCAGCAGCCTTGATCATGTGGAAGGCATTCTTTATGTGAAGGACCTGGTTTCGCTGCTTGGTGTCCCCGCCACTGAATTCCGCTTGCGGCCATTCCTTCGCGCGCCGCAGCGTGTTCCGGAGTCAAAGCCGCTGCGCGAACAGTTGCGTGACTTCCAACAGTCCAAGGTGCACTTTGCGGTGGTGGTTGATGAATTTGGCGGCACCGCCGGCATTGTCACCATTGAAGACATCATTGAGGAGCTGGTGGGCGAAATCCGCGATGAGCATGAGCCCATCACCGATGTGCAGCCCGTGGTACGAACCCTGGAAGATGGCTCGTTTGAAGCAAGCGGGCGGGTTGCCATTGCTGACATCAACAGCGCGCTCGGCACAGAGATTCCCGAAGACGACGGCTACGAGACCGTGGCGGGATTTGTCCTTGAGCACTTTGGATCAATCCCCAAGGCAGGCGACGCATTTGAGGCGCACGGCACCCGTTTTGAGGTGGCAGAGGCTTCGCCCACGGCCGTACTGCGGGTTCGAGCGCGCCGCATCGGCGAAGCCGCTTCCTCATAAATCAGGTTGATATGCGTTCCGGCTGAGTTGGTTAGTCGAACTCATCGCCGCGGAAGGTGCTGGCAAGGTACGCATTGCGCACCGCTGGATCGTTGATGATCATCTTCGGATCGCCGTCCTTCAGATTGCGCCCCTCATGGATGATGTAGGCGCGGTCGCAAATGCGCAGCGTCTGCTGCACGTTGTGATCGGTGACCAGCACTGAAATTCCCTCGGAGGTGAGTTTGCGCACTTCCTCTTGCAAGTCTTCAACGGTGTGCGGATCAACAGCCGCGAACGGCTCATCAAGCATCAGGATCTTTGGACGATTGATCAGCGCTCGCGCAATTTCCAAACGACGTCGCTCGCCGCCAGAGCAGGTGCGCGCTTCTTCGCCGGCTTTGTGTTCCAAGTGAAACTGCGCCAAGAGTTGCGCGGCCCGCGCCTTGCGTTCCACCTTGGTCATCGCCTGCAGTTCCAACACCGCCAGCAAATTGTCCTGGCACGAAAGGCGCTGGAACACGGACGGCTCCTGCGCCAAATACCCCATTCCCGAAAGGGCATGTCGGTACATCGGCAGCATGGTCACGTCTTTGCCGTTGAAGGTCACTTGCCCAGCTTCGGGCGTGATCATGCCGATCGTCATGCGGAAACTGGTGGTCTTGCCTGCGCCATTGCGTCCAAGCAGGCCAACGATTTCACCTTCGGCCACGTTGAATGCCACATCATCGACGACTCGTCGACCGTTGTAACTCTTCACAAGCCCGTGGACTTCTAGGAGCGGCATTCCAGAAGTGTATTACACTCACCGCATGCGCTTGATGCCCACAGCTCATTCCGGGATGATTGCCCCGCGCGGGGCGCTGGCTTGCGCCGCACTTGCGCTCGCCGCACTGGCGCTGACCGCGGGCTGCGTTCGGCGTGAGATTGAGGTGACATCCACGCCTCCGGGGGCGCTTCTCACGCTCAATGGCCGTGAAATCGGTCGAACCCCCACTCGTATCGAGTTCACCTTTGACGGCGTGTACGACGTCCGCCTCAAACTCGCCGGGTATGAATCGGTTGCCGGTTCCGGCGACTCCGACATGCCCGTGTGGGACTTCATGGGTGCTGATTTGGTGGCAGAAATCGTCCCCACCGACATCCATCGATTGGAACACTGGCACTTTGAATTGGTTCCAGATGATGATGCCAACGCGTCATTGCGGCACCGTGCCGAGGCTGCGCAGCGCTTTGTTGAGGCGTTGCCAGTGGTTGCGCCGGACGCTCCACCACCAGCGCCAACTGCAACACCTGAAGCAAAGAAAAAGAAGAAGCCCGCAAGTCAGAGTAATCCCTGACTCGATCTGTTGGTGGCGAACGGGGGACGTGCGTGCAACCGCGAACGGTCCGCGACCGATCCCCGGGTGACGCCGCATGACCCTCGGCGGACCCCCGACGACCACCGGGCGACCGAGGCTCGGAACCCCCAAAATCTGCAAAATGGCCACTCGGAGTTATCTCCCATTGGCGTTGGCGGACTGTCCAAGGGCGGTTACGGAGTCATGGCAGGGGGTGCTTGGCCGGCCGGATTTCCGGACACACAAACTTCGTGAAAATCGCAGGGTTTCTAGGGTTGTTCTGCATTGATCCACCGGTGGTTGGGACGATACTACGCATCTGGCCTCAGGGGGGTCAGCACCCAATCTTCTTCGCGTTCTCGCTTCGTGCGAGGCCGTCGAACTGCCACCGTCGGACGTGTCGGAGCGTCCGACGGTGGTGCTTTTAGAACTCATCATGCACGCCCTGCGTGTGAAACGCACGCACTCGGCTGCACGCTTGCAGCGCCACCCACATAATGCACGCATGAACGGCCATCGCTTCGCTTGTTGCATGATCCGCACGTTGGGCATTGCCACCGCTGCCACCGCGTCCGTCAACGCGTATGCAGCAGAGCAGGGCGCGCTGGATGCGCTCTCCCTCTATGCCTTGCAGCCCGCGTATGCATGGCAGCCGGCCGGTGCGCCGCTGCCAGCACCGCCGTCAACATCCGACGACCCGCTCATTGCGCCCGCAGCATCCGACGCGTCCAAACCAGCGGTGCTGCCGACCCAAGTACCGCTTGAATCCGCCGCACCCGCCACTCCCGCCACCCCAGCCGCGCCAATAGGCACCGCTGTCACCACACCGCGCTTCGGCGCCAAGGATTCCTGGCGTTTGAACTTCGAAGGCGAATGGATGGGGGACTTTCAAGATGCCAACGAATTGCAAGGCCGCATCGGTGCGGCGTGGTTCTTTGTGGACAATGCCGAGTTAGCCCTGTACGGAACCGGTGGCTACGTTTCGCAGCCCGGTCAGGATGCCGGCATGTACGGCATCGACCTGGAAGCGCGCTGGCACTTTCTGGCCCGGGAAACCTGGTCGCTCTTTGGCAGTATTGGCTGCGGTGTGATGGGTTCCACCGCTTCAGTGCCCAGTGATGGCTCGGAGTTCAACTTCACCCCAAGTATCGGTGCAGGTGCCACCATTGAAGTTGCGGAGAACACGCGGCTGTACATGTCGGCGCGCTGGTACCACATCTCTAACGCGCAGACCTACGCCGACAACCCAGGTCGCGACAACCTTGGCGTCTGGGTTGGTCTCAGCTTTGGCATGTGACTCAGCTGCGGTAGCCCTGCGGATGCGCTTGCATCCACTTCCATGCGCTCTCCACCATTGGAGCAAGCGTTCGATGCCGCGGTGACCACTTGAGTTCACGCATGATGCGCGTTGGGTCAGAAAGTAATTCCGGCGGATCGCCGTCGCGTCGCGCTGCAACCGTCACTGGAATGGCGCGGCCGACAACACGTTCGCATTCAGCAAACACTTCACGCACGCTGAAGCCATGACCAATGCCAACGTTGTACGCCTCGCATGCGTGTGACTTGAGTGCGTGCAATGCGTCCACGTGCGCGCATGCCAAGTCTTCAACGTGCACGTAGTCGCGGATGCATGTGCCATCGGGCGTTGGATAGTCAGTTCCAAAGAGTTGTAGTGCAGGGCGCAAACCAATGGCAGCTTGCAGTGCAGACGGAACCAAGTGCGTCTCTGGGTCATGATCTTCGCCAAGCAATCCGTCTGACGCAGAACCTGCCACGTTGAAGTAGCGAAGCATGGTTGCGCCAAACGTGCGGCCATCTTTGCGCGCGGCTTCTACTTCCTCGCGGATCATGCATTCGCAGGCCAGTTTGCTGGCGCCGTAGGGGTTCACCGGTCGCTGTGGTGTTTGCTCAGAGATGGGCATGTGCTCCGGTGCGCCGTAGGTGGCAGCAGTGGAGGAGAAGACCATTCGCTCCGTGCCGGCCGCGCGCATGGCTTCAAGCAGGCTGCTGGTGCCACCAACGCCGCAGCTCCAGTACATGGCTGGTTGCGCTACGGATTCACCCACCAGCGTGTAGGCGGCAAAGTGCAGCACTGCATCGGGGCGCTCCTCGGCGAGCAGCGCAGCAAGCGGGGCGCGTTCGCGCAGATCGAGCTTGGCAAAGCGCAGGCGACCCTGGGCAACGCTGGTCAGGGCATCGATGGCACCCTGATGACCGCGCACCAGGGAATCCACGGCCACCACGCGGGTGGCTCCACGGGCAAGTAATTCACGCACGGTGTGCGATCCGATGTAGCCGGCAGCGCCTGTAACGAGGTACTTCATGATCCACGAATGTTATCGGGTCACTTCAGGGAGATGTTCCTGCCGAGGATGGGTATGATTAACTTTCGATGAGCCGCCACGGATGGTGGCTCGCCCC
>DBCE01000127.1:0-415 GCA_002292895.1 Phycisphaerales bacterium UBA966 | reverse complement strand
CCGCCTGTGGTTCTTCTCGCATGGATTTCGCCACCCCGACTCGACCCTCTCTCCGTGATGCCGCCCCGGCTTGCCCTGCAGCCGACGTTGTGCATTCCTCCTCAGTCGCACTGCGGCTCTCCGGCACTGCGGCATTGGGCGTGATTGCTCCCAATGACCCCCGTTTGGTGGCACTCCGGCAGGCCTGCGCCCTCTTGGAAACCCTGGAAGCCGAAAGCCAGTCGCTTGACCTTCGGCTTGAGGCCGCCAAGCGCTTGGACCCGATGCGCCACGTTCTTGGGAAGACCTCCCTTGAATCTGCCATCGACCAAACTCGAACCCTGATCCGTGAGCTTGACGAGCACCTCTGTGCCGCCGCGGAGTCCGCCCGTGCGGCCAGCCGCACCGTCGCTCGCACTCATCCGAAAGACATTCA
>DBCE01000247.1:4372-22621 GCA_002292895.1 Phycisphaerales bacterium UBA966 | reverse complement strand
CAGGCGCGACGTGCCGATGTGTTGGTGATCGGTCCTGGAATGGGAACTGGATTTGCCGAAGCACAGGTAGTGATTCGCGTACTTGCTCAGGATGACAATCGCCCGGTGATTGTTGACGCCGATGCGCTCAATTGCTTGGCCGCCACTCCGCGCTTTGATCTTGACTTGCGCGCTCCCATCATCATGACGCCGCACCCCGGTGAGTTTGCACGCCTTGCGGATGCACTGCATCTCAATGTCGATCCGATTGATCCGGTGGCGCGTCCGGCTGCAGCGGAGCGATTAGCGCAGCGGCTTGGATGCATTGTGGTGTTGAAGGGCCACGGGACGGTCGTGTCCGACGGAGCCCGCACCTGGACATGCACGCACGGCAATGATGCACTGGCGATCGGCGGAAGCGGCGATGTTCTTTCCGGAGTCATTGCTGGTTTGGTGGCGCAGTATGGAGACTCCTTGGGTCTCTACAACTGCGCACGGCTTGCAGTACAGGCACACGCCATTGCCGGTGAACAGTGGTCCGCTCGCGCGGGTGGCACTGCGGGAATGCTTGCCACGGAACTTGCGGCGGAAATCCCCGCTGCCGTTGCCGCACTGCGTACACTCGCTCGCCCATGACACAGGCAGAATCGCAGCCGTCCGGCCCAAGCCAGCCACGATCACATGTTCCACATGTTCCGATCGACAAGATCCGCCCACATACCTACGTGGACGGCACCTATTCGCTTGTGAACCCGCAGTGCGGTACTGCTAAGAATGGCAAGCACTTCCTGAAGGGCATCATTCGTGATGCAAGTGGTGAAGTAGCCATTCGCCAATGGACCTTTGACGAGTCACAACTTGGTGAGATTGCGCGGACCGGATTTGTGTGGATCGGTGGGCAAGCGCAGGAGTACAACGGTCAAGTGCAGATTGTGGTGGATTCAATCCGCTCGGTTGAAGTGGACATTGAAGATCTGGCGCGGCTTCTTCCGGCATCGCAGCATGACATTCCTGCCATGGAACTGGAACTGCGCCGGGTCATGGGTTCCCTGACACATCCAGCCATGCGTGCGCTCGCGGATGCGTACCTCTCCAACGAACCGTTCATGGCACGAGTACGCCAAGCACCTGCCGCGGTGAGTGTGCACCACGCGTGGATTGGCGGCCTGCTTGAGCACACGCTGCAGCTCCTGCGTCTTGCTGAGGGGATGCTCCCTCTCTATCCGGAACTCAATCGTGACATCGTGCTGCTGGGGCTGTTCCTGCATGATTTAGGGAAGACTTCCGAGCTCACGTGGGAGCGCGGATTCAGTTACACGGCGGAAGGAAATCTGCTTGGCCACACCGTGAAGGGCGTCATCATGCTCAGCGCGATGGCAAGCAAGGTCTCCCGCGATGGAAACGTTCGCATTCCCGCCGATGCACTCTTGGTCTTGCAGCACATCGTGCTGAGTCACCATGGATCGCTTGAATTTGGTGCCACCAAGATCCCCTCCACCCCGGAAGCGATCTTTGTTGCAATGCTTGACAATTTGGATGCAAAGACTGCTATCGCCATTCACGCGGCGCAGCGTTCCAAGGGCGTTCATCCCGGTCAGGAATTCACAGACAAAGTGTGGAGCCTGGATACGCGGTTGTTCCGCCCCGATCCGTTGGCAGCCTCGTCATCGGCATTGCCGACGGAGTGATTCTGCCAAATCTTTCAGCGCGTGCGGGGGATGCAGCACCGCAGCCCATGTTCGATCGGCGCGCCATTGCGCGGCACGTGCGCGGATTCGGTCGGCAGCGTGCTGCGCATCCAACGCTTGAATTTCAGCTGCATGCACGGAACGCGCTCGTCCTAATTCCGCGTGCATGGCAAGCCAAGCGCTGCGGCGTGCGGCACTGGCGCGCGGCGCGCTTGCAATGGTTGTAAGTGCGGCCAATTTACTTGCGCTTGGGGCGTATCCCGTTGACTCCGGGTCGAACCATCGGGCGCGGCGAGCCGCAGCCGTGACGGGTGGTGGCAGGGCGTCGCTGCTGAACGGAAGACGCAGTGTGGCGCTCGCCACATCAAAGGCCGGAAGCCGCGCATCAAGCCATGATTGCGCAAACATATCGGTGGCGCGTTCATAGATCTTGCCGCCAGTTCCATGCACAAATCGATCGGAGAGCACCGCTCGCGCCATGGCACTGGTGAGAAATGCGCGTGGCCAAAGCGGTGCATTTTTCGCGCGTAGCGCGGCAAGTTCGGCCGCGTGCACGCGGTGCCGGGTTCCGTCGCTGCCGCGCGTCCACAAGGGAAGTTCAGGGCCAAGCGGACCATCTTCCGCGAGCGTTCGAGCAACTCGCGGAACCACCGCAACAGCCGCGTTGAACGCTCGCGCGCATGCGTGCGGATCGCGTGCGGCGCGCTCCACGATGGCCATGCCGAGCGCCGTCTTCATGAGTTGCGATGAACGAACCGTGCAGCCAGGCGTACCGAGTTCCGGCGTGCATTCGCGCACGGCAGCCAGCACTTGCGTGGTGCAATCCGCGGCATCGGAGTGCGCCAGCAGTGCGCGATAGGCAGCGTCTGTTCCCGCTGCTGCACATGGCGGAATGGCTACCCCGCGCGCGTCCTCAAAGGGCGTCGGTTGACACACGCTTCGAACGCATGCCGGCGTGCCATGCAGCGCGCGTGGTCCAAAGCGATGCAGCGCGGATTCGATCTCTCCATTGACACTCACGGGTACGCGCAGTTCACGCGGATCACGAATGTCAGTATCAATAATCAGCCACACGGTCGCCGCGCCCGCGCGCGTGGCCACGGCGTTCGCCCACATGAATTTCGCAGCGATTCCTGGATGCCACCACTCCACTTGGTGCCCAGTGCCTATCAGTAGGCCGCCGGGCATCTGGAGTTCTTCGCGCATGGCATCGCGCCAGTAGGACAGTTCGGCACCCATGATGGTGCCCTGTGCCGCGATTAGCGGGCCGGCGCTCTCCACGGTGGTGAGCGCATCATTCGCCGCGTTGTTCACGCCACGCTCCCAGTCGCCAAGCGAAGTCTCCCCGCGCAGCGCGCGAGTTCGCGTTCAAAGGTGGCTCGGTACAGGGCCATCCTTCGGGTTGGATCATCAAGCTCGGTGCCGAATGATCGATTCAGGTCCACATAGATGCGCGGAACCGGAATCTCGTCCACACGCAGTCCGTGCGCCACGGCTTGCACCCAGAACTGCAGCGGGAAGTCATAGCCATCAACATCCAAGCTCAGGGTTCGCAAGGACGCCACGCGATATGCCTTGAAACCACAGAACGAATCAGTGAGTCCACCGCCAAGCGCCGCGCGTGCCCCGCTCGCTGATGGCACTGCGCCAAGCCGCGTATTGATCTCCGCAGTCAGCGTCATGTTCACTTCGCGGCGCCGCCCGGGAGCGTCGTTGTCTTCCGGACTTGACCGAAGGTATCGGCTTCCGCTGACCACGTCAGTGTTGTCAGCACGGATCGCTTGCAGAAAGTCTGGAATGGAAGCGGGCGAATGTTGTTCGTCGCAATCCATGGTGATGACCCAGCCGTAGCCGTCCGCCTCCGCGGCATGGAAGATGTCTTGCATGGATCTTCCGTATCCACGGTTCTGGCAGTGTCGGATCACTTCCACCGAGTGCGCGGCAATGCGGGCGGGCGTGTCGTCAGTGGAACCATCATCCACCATCAAGATGTTTTGAACGTACGGCTTGACCGCACTCAACACACGATCGATCGACTTCGCCTCGTTAAAGACGGGAATAGCAAGGAGTACACGCGGCATTCCAATCATGGGCTTGTTCCTGTCATGGAGTCAATCCAGTGGCGGGTAATCGAACGCGCGTTTCTGAGCGATTGCGTGGCACCACGCCCATCACCAAGATCTTCTCAACACTGCGGATGGCTACCGGTCCATCACCGGCGCGTACCCATGTTGACGTCTCGCGCCGCATGCTGGCAAACGGGACTTTCATAGTAAACACGGAGTCAATCCGCAACGCGTTGCATTCGCCAAGTGGAGTGCGAATGCGGTCCTCGGAAGCAAGTTTCATCGAACGCTGTGCGCGCCCGCCCTCATTGTCAACTGCATCGCCACGAACAGTTACTACCACGCTGGTGCTGGTGCACTCCTCGCCGGCACGCAAGACTGCTGGCGCCAGAACCAGTGGTTGCAGAAAGCGCGTCGTGGAGCCGTCGGACGAATCAGTCTGCTCGATGAGTGTCACTTCATCAGTCTTGCTTCGCGCCATGACGCGCGTTGCGGAGGGCTCGCTGCGCGTCCAGCGTTCGTTGTCTTCGTTACCGGTGACCGACATGCGAACTTCAAATGCGGTGGCTTCACCAACAACACCCCAGCGTTCAATGGTGGCGCGGGTTGGCTCCACATTGCTTGAAAGCACCTGTGCGTCAGTCTGTGGCGGTCGCTCAGAAAGCACCGCAAAGAATGCACCGTTGTCATTCGCTACAGGCTTTGTTGCGGCGCATCGAGCCAGCGCACATGGCACAAGGAGCAGCGCCACGAATGCCATAGTTGGCGAACATGTGGCCCGTTGATGACAGTGCAGGGTTTCGGCGTGGCGACTGATCATTTGGTTGGAAGTCCCTTTTTCTGCCACAAGTCAAGCAGTGCTTGCCCGGTAGTGGCCTCGATGACTGAACCATCATCACTCGAACGCTTCAGCAGAATGCCGCGCTCATCAACCAACTGCGCAATCGCCGGCGCCTCAAGCGTGGTTTGTGTTGCAATGTTGTATCCCTTTCCTGTGGGTACTTGGCGATCGACTCGTTGCGCCAGCCTGCCGCTCCGTGGATCGAAGCAATAGAAGCCGTAGTCAGCGGGCGCTGTAACTTTCGGGAAGAGGCGTGGCAAGACCAATGACTCTGCTTGCGACAAATAGCCAACTTCTGGAATCGGCCAGCGTCGCGGTTCTGTGGCAACTTCCTTCGGCACCACGTCCGCCACTTCCAGAATTGGTCGTGGCGAGCCGCTCGTTGGTTCACTGCGAATACCCAGCTGCGTTGAGGTGCTACTCGCGCGATCCTTGCGCATCGTGGAGCGCACGGTCCAGAATTCGCGCCCGCGATCCCAGCGGGTCCAGTACCGAGCCTCGGTATCGCTGAAGGCCGTGCCGGTTGCGTCAAGAAGCGTGCGAACCTGCATGCGCACCAGCATTCCACGCTCTTTTTCGGTCTTGGTCCATTCCGACTCGCGCCGATCTGGATTGGCTAACCCTTGCGCGGCATCGATCACCACCATGGTCATGTAGCCCACATCTTTCACATCGCCGGTGGCATCAACGCGCGTGATCCGGTACCAGCGCGGCGCTGGTGCTTCGCCCTTCGCGCCCACGGGATCAAGTGCGCGACGCATTGCTTCTTCATCAAGGCCACGGAGGAGGTGATCTCCGCGCTCAATTCGCCCGGAGCGTTCGTCAGCAAGGGCGGCCTGGTTGGCCACCTGCATGGTTCGGAACGATCGTTCCAAGAGTTGTGACACCGAAGCGAAGTCTTGTTCCGCCAAGAGCGATGAAATCACTACAAACTCATTGGGTGCAATCTGCAGAATGAAGTAGCCCTGAACGGCGGAAACTTCATCGTCACCACTTCCTTCGCGCAAGGACGTGTACAGCAGGGCAGCAGGGCGCCCATCAAGTTCAAACTCCTTGCGCGAGCGAACCGCAAACACGGCGTTTGGCGATGGGCGTTCACTGACGCTCTTGACGTAGGAGTCGATCTGCTGCGCCGGCGTACTGATTGCATCGCTGGCAACAAGGCGCGAGACGCGGAGAACGAATCGTGGCGGATCGGCGCGCTCGGAAATTGTCCACTGCGCCGTGATGCCGCTGCCATCGGCGCGCATGATGCTCTGCACCGGCGGCCGAAAGCGCATTCCCAGCACTTCAAACTCCAGGTACTTGGGGTCGAGCCCATCATTTGCTGCTGCCGCAGAGCCGGGCGGGGGGGTGCCGGCGCCCGACGGCGCGCGTGGCGTTCCCGTGGAACTGGTCGTGCTCGGGGCGGTGGCGGGCTTCTTTGGCGGCGTTTGGCGACCGCTGCCGGTGTTATTCGGACTTTGTGGAGGGGCTCCAGGAGCTTGACCGTGGGCCTGGACAGCCAACACCACCGTGAAACTAGTTAGAAACAGGCAGGCATTTCTCTGGAGAGATTGGCGCATGGGGCGGTTCCCGTCTCAATAAAGCCGTAGTCCGGTAAAGGGCGGAGTGCCCGAAGTCCTTGGAAGGCTAGCTGTTCTGACTCATTGGGGTCAACGCGGTCTAGCCCCCGATTTGTCATCGGTTGTCTGAACAGGGGTGTTGACAGTTTGCCGAGTTTGGGTATCCTCCCCGATTCGCGTCTTTCCAGCCACATGTGCCCGGCAACGTGCTGAGCAGTGATTGGAACGATGACGAAGTTGGATTGAGGACAGATACACCCATGCAGGGCGGCAAGATTCGAATCCGAATGGAAGCCTACGACCACCAGGCGCTTGACGCGTCTGCACGGGAAATCGTGGATCACGCAAAGCGCACGGGCGCGCACGTTGCCGGCCCGGTGCCGCTGCCAACGCGCCGAGAGATCTACACCGTCCTTCGTTCGCCGTTCGTCGACAAGAAGAGCCGCGAGCAGTTCGAGATCCGCACTCACAAGCGCATCATCGACATCATTGAACCGAATCACCGCACCGTCGAGGCTCTCAACCGCCTCGTTGTGCCCGCCGGCGTCTTTGTAAAGATCAAGGCCTAAGTCACTCGTCGGGTTCGCGCTCCACGCGCAACCCATTCTTCACCTGCCGCGTCGCTTGCATCAAGCAAACCGACCTCCGGCAAATCACCAGGAACCGCAGACGCGCCAGTGGGCGCCAACCTGACGGAACCGCAGCGCAGGAACAATGCACATGACGCACACAGCGCCTGGCAAGACCGGCATCCTTGGCAAGAAAATCGGCATGACCCGATTCTTCAAGCCCGATGGAACCAACATCCCCGTCACCGTCATCATGGCGGGACCCTGCGTTGTCACACAGGTGAAGACCGTTGCAAGCGATGGCTACTCAGCCGTCCAGCTCGCCTTCGACGACATGAAGGCTCGCACGAGCACGCAGGCCATGATCGGCCACGATGCGAAGGCCGGCAGCACCCCGAAGCGCCAGCACCGCGAACTTCGTCTTGCCAGCGACGCTGAGGCCGAGGCCTTCACCGTTGGTCAAGAAGTCAAGATCGACACGCTCGCCGCATTGAAGTTCGTTGACATCATCGGAACTTCAAAGGGTAAGGGCTTCGCCGGCGTCATGAAGCGTTACCGCTTCAAGGGCCAGATTGCTACCCACGGCGTTGAGCGTAAGCATCGCTCCCCTGGATCGATCGGTTCGCACGGTACTGACCGTGGACACGGAGCAAAGATCAAAAAGGGCAAGCGCATGGCTGGTCGCATGGGTGACGAACAAGTCACCATCCGCTCGCTCGATGTCGTGAAGATCGATGTCGAAAACAACATTCTTCTCGTGAAGGGTGCCGTGCCCGGCGCCAGCAACGGGATTCTTTTCATCAAGACCCCTGGTCGTCTCTATAAGCGAAAGGTGCGTATCCAGGCTAGCGCCTAATGGCGTTAACTTGGGATTGCGAAGGCCGTCGCCATTCAGGCGCGGAACCACGCGGTCACGACAAATAAACGAACTGCTGGCAGCCTAAACCTGCCAGCAACTCAAGGAACCTGAGTCAAATCCTGCCCGCCGCCACTGAATAACAGGCGTCGGGAGGAGGAGGCGAATGCGGACAACCCGCGAAGGTAAGTAACAATGATCGAACTTCCGATTCTCAACTCCGAAGGCAAGCAGGTCGACGTCCTCAAGATCGACGAGACCCTGTTAGGTGGCGAAATCCGCCACGCCCTGCTCAAGCAGGCCTACGTCGTCACCCACGGTAACCAGCGCCAGGGCTCAGCTCGCACCAAGAGCCGCGGCTCCGTGCAGGGCTCAACCCGCAAGCTCTACAAGCAGAAGGGCACGGGAAGCTCCCGCGTCGGCGCCTCGCGCGTTCCTGGACGCAAGGGCGGTGGTGTTGCGTTTGCGAAGACCCGCACCCGCGAGGACTTCCGCACTGACCTCACCAAGAAGATGCGCCGACTTGCCAACCGCAACGCCCTCCTGGCGAAGCTTGTTGACAACGAAGTGAAGTGCTTCGACTCACTGGCATTTGCCGAGCCGAACACCAAGACCTTCGCCGGCATGATGAAGAAGGTCGGTATCAACCGAACCTGCCTCGTCGCCGTGAACCCAGCCAACCGAACTGCCATGGCGTCTGCGCGCAACATCGAAGGCGTTGATGTTCGCCGCATCGAGCAGCTCAATGTGTTCGACCTCCTCAACCACCGCTTCCTCGTTGTTGACAAGGCCTCACTCGCCTCGTTCATCGATGAGACTTGCTACCCAGTCGCCGAGAAGACTGAGGCCTGAGCCCTCTGAAAGGCCAATCAACGATGGAACCCACAACAGTCATCAAGATGCCGATCATCACCGAGAAGGTGACGGCTGCCAGTGAATTCAACCAATACGCGTTCCACGTTGACCACCGCGCAACGAGGACCGACGTCAAGAAGGCTATTGAAGCCATCTACGGCGTCACGGTTGTCGCGGTACGGACTCAGGTCCGTCAAGAGCGTGATCGCACTTACAAGTACGGCAAGACCCTCGGTAAGACTTGGAAGCGGGCAATGGTCCGCGTCGCCGAAGGACAAAAGATCGAGCTGTTCTAAGAAATAGGAACAGGAGCAACACATGGCAATTCGCGTCTACAAACCAACAACGAACGCCCGGCGTAATGCCTCGGTGAACATGCACATCGAGGTGACTAAGAAGTCACCCGAGAAGAGCCTGCTTCGCCCCTTGCACAAGACGGGTGGCCGTAACTGCCAGGGCAAACTCACCGTCATTCAACAGGGTGGCGGTCACAAGCGCCGCTACCGCCTCATTGACTTCAAGCGCCAGAAGGACGGCATGAAGGCAACGGTGGTCGGGATCGAATACGACCCGAACCGCACGTGCCACATCGCTCTCTTGAAGTACGAAGACGGCACGCTTCGCTACATCTTGGCTCCGAAGGGCCTGACCGCTGGCGATTCGGTGTTGAGCTCCGCTGATCAAATCGATCCGCGCGCCGGCAACTGCATGCCGTTGAAGCACATCCCAACTGGTCTCGAAGTTCACAACATCGAAGCCACTCCCGGACGCGGCGGCACCATGGTTCGTGCTGCAGGCATCGGCGCCCGCTTGACCAACAAGGAAGGTCGCTTCGCAACCCTCGTGATGCCATCGGGCGAAATTCGCCAAGTGCTTCTCGAGTGCCGTGCAACCGTCGGAATGGTCGGCAACCCTGACAACTCAAACGTTGTCCTCGGTAAGGCTGGTCGCGCTCGTTGGCTCGGTCGCCGCCCACGCACCCGTGGTGTTGCAATGAGTCATCATCAGCATCCACACGGTGGTGGTGAAGGTCGCTCCAAGGGCGGCCAGGATCCTTCCAACGCAAGCGGAACGCTCTCAAAGGGCGGTCGCACTCGTCGCTACGGACTCTCGTCCGACAAGCTCATCATTCGTCGTCGCAAGAGTCGCCGTTACGGCCAGCTCAAGCTCTAAGAACACACCCCCGGAGAACACGCCATGTCCCGTTCACTTAAGAAAGGCCCCGTTGTTGACGAGAAGTTGTTCCGTCGCGCGGAGGCAATGCAGGCCAGCACCGGCAAGCGCTCGCCGATCAAGACCTGGCGCCGTGCATGCACGGTCGTTCCAGAGTTTGTCGGCCTGACCTTTGCGGTCCACAACGGTCGCAGTTTCGTCGAAGTCTTCATCAGTGAAGAGATGGTCGGGCACAAGCTCGGCGAGTTCTCGCACACGCGCACCTTCAAGGGTCACACCAACAAGAAGGAAGGCATCTAAGTCCGCGATGGCGCCCCGCGCCATCATGCACTTGAATGAATAACACCATGGCTTCCAAAGACACCAAACAGTACGCCGCGTCCCACAAGTTCGCCCGCATCGCGCCCCGCAAGGCGCGTCTGGTTGCAGACATGATCCGCGGCAAGAAGATCGAAGACGCGATTGCCGTTCTCGACTTCAGCCCACGCCGCGGCGCGTGGTTCATCAAGACTGTCCTTCGCAGCGCGGTTGCAAATGCAGAGGAGGCCAACCTCGATGTTGGTCGTCTCTTCGTGAGCGAAAGCCGCGTCGACGAAGGTCCGACCATCAAGCGTTTCCAGCCAAAGGATCGCGGTCGTTCGCACCCAATCATGAAGCGCACTAGCCACATTCACGTCTCCGTCGACGTCCGCTGACGTCCACACACAGGAACACCCACAATGGGACAGAAGACCAACCCTTTCGGATTCCGCGTCGGAGTGACCGAGGCTCACAAGAGCCGCTGGTTTGCACCTAAGGCGCTCTTCGGCGAACTACTCGTCGAGGATTACAAGATCCGCAAGTTCATCGACAAGCGCCTGAACCGCACGCCTCCTTACGCGGCTGTGAGCGATGTCTACATCGAGCGCACCCGTGAAGAACTCTCGGTCATCGTGAAGACCGCCCGTCCGGGCCAGGTCGTCGGCCTCAAGGGCGCCGAGATCGAGCGTCTCACCAAGGATCTTGAGGCTCTCACCGGCCGCAAGGTTGGCATCAAGATCATCGAGATCAAGAATCCGGAAATCGTTGCCCGCCTCATCGGCGAGTCGATGGCCGAGCAGATCAAGAAGCGTGCGAACTACCGCCGCGTCGTGAAGCAGCGCGCCGAAGGCGCAATGCAGAACGGTGCGAAGGGCATCCGCATCCTGATGGCTGGTCGACTCGGCGGCGCCGAACTCGCACGCACCTTCGACACTCGCTTGGGTTCCATCCCACTGTCGACCTTGCAGGCCAACATCGATTTCTCGATCACCCACGTTGAAACCACCTACGGAATCATCGGCATCAAGGTATGGGTCTACAAGGGCCTGTTTGAGCAAGCCGAAGACGACACCACCACCAACGCAGCTGGCGGACGCGCACGCGCCCGTGGCCGTCGCTGATAAAGAAGAAGCAAACAGGACCAAACGATGTCAAACCTGATTCCAAAGCGAGTCAAATTCCGCAAGCAGCAGCGCGGCAAGATGAAGGGCAACGCCACCCGCGGCAACTATGTCGCCTTCGGTGACTACGGCCTTCAGTGCCTCGAGACCCATTGGCTCTCGGGACGTCAGCTTGAAGCTGGCCGTGTTGCAGCGCAGCACTTCCTGCGTCGCCAGGGCAAGGTGTTCATCCGTGTCTTCCCAGACAAGCCAATTTCCAAGAAGCCGCTCGAAACCCGCATGGGTAAGGGTAAGGCTGAAGTGGACTTCTGGGCTGCCTGCGTGAAGCCTGGCACCGTGCTGTTTGAGATCGCGGGCGTTCCCGAGGATCTTGCCAAGCAGGCATTCGCGCGTATCGCACACAAGATGCCAGTTCGTTGCCGCTTCGTCGGCCGCCGGCTCGCAGTCTGATCAGTCATTGAATTCCACCCGAACTACTCCACTCGAAAGGCAGCCAAAAGATGAAGGCAGCTGAAGTCAAAAAGCTCCGCGACGAAGAAATCGCCGCCGAAGCAGCCCGTCTCCGCAAGAAGCTCTATGAGCTCCGCGCCCAGACGATCACTGAGAAGATCAAGGACTCGTCCCAGTTCAAGAAGAACCGCCAACTCTTGGCGCGTCTTCTGACCGAGCGAACCACCCGCATGAAGAAGGTCACCACGTGAGTACCAAGGCAGAGATCAACGTCACTGAGAACGCTCAGCATCGCATCGGCATCGTCGAAACCGCCTCGCGCGAGAAGACGCGCAAGGTGACGATCCAGTACGTCTCCAAGCACCCCAAGTACGGCAAGTACGTGCGCAAGCGCACCGTCCTGCATGTGCATGATGCGAAGAATGAGACCGGCGTCGGCGACCGCGTTGAAATCGCGGAGTGCCGTCCGATTTCCCGAACCAAGCATTGGACCGTTGTCCGCGTTGTAGAGAAGGCACCGGCGAAGGCCGAGATGGTCTTCGAAACAGACGCTGGCACCAAGAAGAAGAAGTGAATTGATGGGGCACTGAGCCCCGCGCAACACGTCCCGATTTCGGGACAACGAAGACAGGAACAAGCATGATTCAGAAGGAATCCAGACTCGAAGTGGCTGACAACAGTGGCGCAAAGGTCGCCATGGTGATCGGCGTACTCGGCGTCTCTACCGCCACCGGACGTTTCACCCGCGCCTCCATGGGCGTCGGCGACCGCGTGATCTGCGCCATCAAGGACGCGATCCCGAACGGCCAAGTCAAGTCCGGCGATAAGGCTGAGGCAGTCATCGTCCGCGTGAAGTCACCGACCCGCCGCTCCGATGGCAGCTACGTTCGATTCGATTCGAACGCATGCGTCCTCGTTGACAAGGAAGGCAATCCGAAGGGCACCCGCATCTTCGGCGCCGTCGCTCGTGAGCTTCGCGAGAAGAACTTCATGAAGATCGTGTCCCTCGCTACGGAGGTCATCTAATGCCAGCCCACATCCGCAAGGGTGATGTCGTCTTCGTCCGCTCTGGCTCCGACAAGGGCAAGACCGGTGAGGTCGTCTCAGTTGATCCTTCAACCTCGCGCTGCGTGGTGAAGGGGATCAATCTCCGCACCAAGCACATGAAGCCGACTCAACTGCGTCCAAAGGGCGCGGTCGTGAAGCTTGAACTCCCGATCCACATTTCCAAGGTCAGCCCGATCGCTGACGGTAAGCCCACTCGCGTGCGCTTCGCCGTGAAGGCCGACGGCTCCAAGGTTCGCGTTGCTGCTAAGAGCGGCAAGGAACTCGGCGTCGTCTCCCCAGCTCGCAAGACCCCGGCCGCAGCCGCCGGCAAGAAGGCTAAGTGAGCCCAACCATGACCACCACAGCCACCAAGTCCAGGCTCCACACGATGTACATGGAGCAGGTCGCCCCGAAACTCATGAAAGAGTTCGGTCTGACCAACATCAACCAAGTTCCGGTGATCGAGAAGGTCATCGTCAACACCGGCGTCGGCAAGCAACTGGAAAACCAGAAGCTCAAGCCCGAGATTCGCGACACGGTGTACGACACCTATCGCAAGATCACCGGCCAGAAGGCCGTCATGACCATTGCCAAGAAGAGCGTCTCGAACTTTAAGGTTCGCGAAGGCGCCCCCAGCGGCTTCATGGTCACGCTTCGTCGCGACAAGATGTGGAGCTTCCTCGATCGTCTCATGAACCTCGCGATTCCGCGTATCAAGGACTTCCGAGGCGTGAGCGACCGATCATTCGACAAGGGCGGTTCCTGGAGCTTCGGCCTCAGCGAACAAGCCGTGTGGCCGGAGATCAACATGGCGAGCGTGACGTTCTTCCACGGAATGAACATCACCATCGTCTTCCGCAACAGCGATCCCAAGATGAGCCGCTTCGCGTTGGCTGAATTGGGAATGCCGTTTGAGAAGCCTGAAGACCGCAAGAAGAAGTAATCGAAACAAACCCAGAGGTCGGCACGCGCCGGCCCAAACGAACGAATCACTGAACGATCGAACTGACCGAAAGCTCGACAAGGAACACCTGAATGGCTAGCAAGCGAGTATTTGCAAAGATGAGTCGGAAGCCGAAGTTCTCAAGCCGAGAGCAGCTCCGGTGCGAGATCACAGGCCGCGCCCGTGGCAACTATCGCAAGTTCCGTATTTGCCGACACATGCTCCGGGAGCTCGCGCTCCAGGGCATGGTCCCCGGCATGCGTAAGGCGTCCTGGTGACCCTCTCCAAGATCAACGAATTAGAAGGAGCCGAACATGGCGCTTCAAGACCTCACCGCTGACATGCTCACCCGCATCCGTAACGCCTGCCGAAATCGGGCGAAGCAGGTGCTCGTCCTCAACAACAAGCTCAACCACGGAGTGGCTGGAGTCCTCGTCAAAGAGGGCTACATCCGCAGCTTCGAACTCGTCGCCGACGGCCGTCAAGGCCTCATCCGCGTCGACCTCAAGTACGGCCCACGTGGCGAGATGCTCATTCATCACCTCGAGCGCGTTTCGCGTACCGGTTGCCGCGTGTACCGCGGTGTCGAGGAACTGCCGCGCCCGATGTCGGGTCTCGGTATTGCCATCGTTTCCACCAGCCACGGCGTCATGAGCGATCGCGAGTGCCGCGAGAAGCGCCTCGGCGGCGAAGTCGTCGCGACCGTCGGTTGACCATTCACAGCGACTCAGGAGCAGCAGCATGTCTCGCATCGCACGTAAGCCCGTCATGATCCCCGCAGGAGTAAAGGTCGCCGTTAATCCGGCTTCCAGAACTGTCAATTTCGAGGGTCCAAAGGGCAAACTCTCAATGACTTACCGACCAGAAGTCGGCGTCAAACTTGAGGGTGCCAATGTCGAAGTCACCATGGATCCTGCGATCGTGGAACTCGGCAGCAATCGGGCCTTCTGGGGCACCACTCGCGCACTCATCGCTACGGCGGTCGAAGGCGTGCTCAAGGGCTACGAGAAGAAGCTCGAAATCGTCGGCGTCGGTTGGGGTGCCAAGGTGCAGGGCAAGAAGCTCGTGCTCACCGTGGGCTTCGCCAACACCCTCGATGTTGCCATCCCCGATGGCGTCAAGGTTGAGGTGGTCCAGATGATGATCACCGTCAGCGGACCGGACAAGCAGGCAGTAGGCGAGTTCGCCTCCAAGTGCCGCGCCAAGCGTAAGCCAGAACCGTACAACGGCAAGGGCATCAAATACACCACTGAAGTCATCCAGCGCAAGCAGGGTAAGGCGTTCGGCTCCTAAGCCGCGCACTGAAGGAATACGATCATGGACAAGAGCACAGCAAAGACTTTCCGCCGCGACCGACGCAAGAAGGGCATGCGCAAGACCCTCTCGGGTACGCCAACGCGTCCCCGCCTCAGCGTCTATCGCTCGCTGCAACACATCTACGCACAACTCATCGACGATCTGGCCGGATGCACGGTTGCATCCGCAAGTTCGCTCGATGTTTCTGCCGTGGCCAAGAAGGGCGGCAACATTGGTGCCGCCAAGGAAATTGGCAAGGCCCTCGCCGAGCGCGCGAAGCAGGCTGGAGTTACCACCGTTGTCTTCGACCGCAACGGTTTCCGTTACCACGGCCGTGTCGAGGCTGTTGCTGAGGGCGCCCGCGAGGGCGGCCTGCTGTTCTGAGCCGATTAAACACCCGAATCCACTGCCTACGCAGACGAATTAAAGCGAGTCCAAGACATGGCTGAGCTCATCGACGAATCATCAAGCATCGAGTCCACTACGGTGGGCGTGTATCGCACCAGTTCCACCGTTGCCGGCGGACGCCGCTTCAGCTTTGCCGCGCTCGTCGTGGTCGGCGACAAGCAGGGTCAAATCGGCATCGGCTACGCCAAGAGCAAGCAAGTTCCGCTTGCTGTTGAGAAGGCGCAGAAGGAAGCCCGTCGCAAGATGGTTCGCTACCCGCTGCTCCGCAAGACCATTCCGCATGCCGTTGAAGGTCACTTCGGTGCCTCGAAGGTGCGCTTGGTTCCTGCCAACCCAGGTACCGGCGTTCTCGCCGGCGCCGCAGTGCGCGCTGTTCTTGAGATGCTCGGCATCCAGGACTGCCTCACCAAGGGCTACGGCTCCACCAACCCAAAGAACCTCGTCAAGGCCGTCATCAATGCACTCGAGCAGTTGCAGACCCGTGAAAAGGTTGAACAACTCCGCGGCGTGAGCATCGGTGCCACCTTCGTTGAAGAGTCCGTTGAACGCGGTTTGGCTGCGATGCCGCAAGCCAAGTCTGGCGACAAGATGCAGGCTCCAAAGAACACCCTCGGCGACGAGCGTCGTCGTGGTGGCCGCGGCGGCCCACGCGCTCCGCGTCGGTTCGACGAGGCCGCAGCTGGTGCGCCCGCTTCTGCTCCAGGTGCTCCAGCACCGTCTGCGCCACCAGCGTCCTGAATTTCTACAGCTTCCTGATTTAGTTAACGATCCATACACCTCTTTACTTCCTCGAAGCTTTCATAGCTTCCAAGGCAAGGAACACCCCCGCCATGATGATTCATGACATTACGAAGGTCGCCGGCAAGCACCGTCCTCGCAAGCGCGTTGGTCGCGGCGAAGGCAGCGGTATTGGCGGTACCAGTACCCGCGGTCACAACGGCGCCAAGAGCCGTGCAGGTTGGTCGAGCCGACCCGGCTACCAGGGCGGCGCAACGCCGTTCATGCGTCGCTTCCCGAAGCGTGGCTTTAAGAATGGCTTCCGAACCCTGTTCCACGTGGTCAACGTGCAGGTCCTCGACAAGCACTTCGAGAATGGCGCCACCGTTGATGTGGCTGCGCTCGCCAAGCTCGGCCTCGTGCCGGACGCGACGTTGCCGCTCAAGGTCCTCGGTCATGGTGACATCACCAAGAAGCTGAAGATCGTGGCCGCGAAGTTCTCCGTGACTGCCAAGGAAAAGATCGAGAAGGTTGGCGGCACCGCCACCGTTGCCGAGTAAGAACCTGAATGCTTAGCGCCTTCGCCAACATCTTCCGTATCGCCGAGTTGCGCAACCGCGTGCTCTTCACGCTTGGCGTGTTGGCCGTCTATCGCATCGGATTCTGGATTCCGGTAGTTGGAGTTGACCAGTCCGCCTTGGTGGAAAATGCCAAGACTGCGGCAACCAACGCCACTGGCTTTGGTCGCTTGTTGCAGTTTGCAAGCATCTTCTCGGGCGGCTCGCTCGGTCAAAGCACCATCTTCGGCCTGGGCATCATGCCCTACATCACTGCTTCGATCATCTTCCAGTTGCTGCAAGCGGTCTACCCGCCACTGCAGGAACTGAAGAAGGAAGGGCAGTCTGGCCAGCAGAAGATCATGGAGTGGACCCGGTACGTCACCGTGGGTCTCTGCATTGTTCAGGGCTATATCTGGCTCAACTACCTGCGCGGCACCAACCTGGTGCAGCCGATGTTCCTACAGAGCGCACCGCAGATTGCCATCTTCTTTGTGGTGGGCATCACCGCACTGACGGCCGGCAGTCTGTTCCTCATGTGGCTCGGCGAGCAAATCGACAAGTACGGCATTGGTAACGGCGTCTCCATCATTCTGACCGCCGGCATCCTCAGCCGCATGCCGAACGCTATCGGCTGGGTTGTTGAGAACTTTGACCCACGCCAGACCGCCGAGCCGGGCAAGATTGGTATCGCTGGACTCGCCATTCTGGTGCTGAGCTTCGTTGGCATCACGGCTGGTGCAGTGATCATGACCGTCGCCACGCGACGCATTCCGATCCAGCAGGCCAAGCACACACGCGGCCGCAAGGTCTACGGCGGGCAGAAGCACTACCTCCCGTTGCGCATCAATCACTCCGGCGTGATGCCGATCATCTTCGCCAGTTCGTTGATGATCTTCCCGTCAGCCATCTTTGGCGCGTGGGATAACGCTACGACCAATGATTCGGTTGTGAAGGGTTTCACCACCTTCATCGCCCGCGAGAGTCAAATTGGAACGTTCCCGTACATCGTGTGCGAAATCGCCATGATCTACTTCTTCGCGTACTTCTGGACCACTGTTCAGATGAGCCCAGACGATATGGCCAAGCAGCTGAAGGACCACGGGTCTTTCATCCCTGGTCTTCGCCCTGGTCCGCGCACTGCTGAATACTTGCAGACCGTCCTTGGTCGGATCACCTACGTCGGTGCTGGATTCTTGGCGATCATCGCTGTGATTCCAACCCTCGTGACGCAGGCCATGGGCATTCCTTTCCAGGTTTCGCAGTTCCTGGGTGGTACCGGTCTTCTGATTGTTGTCTCCGTTGGTCTGGATCTGATTCAGCGCCTGGAGGCCAACTTGGTCATGCGTAATTACGAAGGCTTCCTCGGTCAGGGCGGCGACGCTCGTGGCAGTCGGATGAGGAGCGCACGCGGATGAATCAAGTCGCTGCCGAGCTTCATGGATCCACGAACGCTGCGCTCCCAAGCGCCCTTTCGCATGGAACACCGATAGCTCAGGCAGGCACTTCTGTTTCAAGCGGTCGCGCTGCCATGAACCTTCGTTCTGCTGAAGAGATTGCCGCCATCGAACGCTCTGGCGTTGTTGTGGCTGCTGCACTCGAAGCCGCTGAAGCAGCAGTTGTTGCTGGCGTCAGCACCGCCGAGCTTGATGCATTGGTGCGCGCGACCATCGTTGCGCACGGCGCTGAGCCATCCTTTCTTGGATATCCGCATGCTGCAGGTGGACCGGCTTTCCCGGCATCGTCCTGCATCAGCGTGAACAATGAAGTGGTCCATGGCATTCCCGGCGCACGCGTCCTCAACGCAGGCGACGTAGT
>DBCE01000247.1:0-4320 GCA_002292895.1 Phycisphaerales bacterium UBA966 | reverse complement strand
GCGGGATGGTGCGCTGATGCCGCCGTCACCGTTCGCGTTCCTGCGAACACGAACAACGCATCCGATGCGCACGCTACTGATGCCATGGTCATCAGCAGTGCAGCCATTGATGCATTCATCGCCGACTCCTGGCAGACCCTGCATGTTGGCATCGCTGCCATGCAACCCGGTATGCGCTGGAGCGAAGTGGCTGACCGTATGCAGCGCTTTGCAGTTTCTCGCGGGCACGGCATGGTGGATGGTTGGCACGGACATGGCGTTGGTCGTTCGGTGCACGAAGCTCCGCAGGCTCCGTCGAACGTTTCAGCTGGTCTGCGCGAGTTCCGTGATTTCACGCTGCTCCCTGGCATGGTGTTGGCGATTGAGCCAATCGTGGTCATGGGTGCGCAGGGCGTCATTGATGATGCCGGATGCCTGATCCCGGTACCCGTATCAGTAGCCGCCGACCGATGGACAGTGGCTGTTGCCGCTGGACTGGTGGCCGCTCATGTTGAACACACAATTGCAGTGACCCGCTCGGGTCCTCGCATTCTCACTCGCCGCACGGGCGTCCGTGCCGGCATCGCCCTGAACGATTGCAATGGAGGCAGCAGCCGACTCCTCGGCTGACGTCATATGGCTACGAAAGAGTTACATGGCTAAGGAAGACAAGATCACGCTCGACGCCGAAGTGGTGGAGGCTCTGCCGGACGCAATGTTCCGGGTCAAGCTCCAGAACAACCAGGAGATCCTGGCTTACGTAAGCGGCAAGATGCGCAAGTTCTTCATCCGAATTCTTCCTGGCGACAAAGTCACCATTGAACTCAGCCCATACGACATGACCAAAGGCCGCATCGTCTACCGCTTCTAAACCCGCGCCTCGCGCGACAACCGCATTTCACCGCCTCGAACACCAGTCACTTAACCACAAGGAAACACCATGAAAGTCCGCAGCAGCATCAAGCGCCGAACCATGGATTGCCAAATCGTCGTCCGCAAGGGCAAGCGCTTCGTCATCAACAAGAAGAACCCCCGTCTCAAGCAGCGTCAAGGCTAAGAACCGCCGCTGATCACCGTCCTCGTGCATCAACCTGATGCATAAGACAATCACGGCACGCAACGAAGGAAACACACTATGCCCCGTATCGCAGGCATCGACATCCCGGAAAAGAAGAAGATTCGCTTCTCGCTCCGCTACATCTTCGGCATTGGTCCGAAGGTCGCGGACGACATTCTCGCCAAGCTCGGCATCGACGGTGAGCGTCGCGCCAGCACTCTTGATGACAAAGAAGTCGCCAGCATTGCAGGCGAAATCGATGCCAATCATCCAGTGGAAGGTGCACTCCGTCGCCAGGTCCAGCAGGACATTCAGCGACTGAAGGACACCAAGAGCTACCGCGGCGAGCGTCATCGCAAGAACCTCCCAGTGCGTGGACAGCGCACTCGCACCAACGCACGCACCCGCAAGGGTCGCAAGAAGACGGTTGCCGGCAAGAAGGGCGTGAAGGGCTAATTAGCCCCGATACCCCGTTCACCGATTACCGACTGATAGCACCTCAAGGAGCACACAGACATGGCAAGCAAGAAAAAGGTCCGCAAGAACGTAACGAAGGGCGTAGTTCACGTCAACGCTTCGTTCAACAACACCATGGTGACCATCACCGACGTCAATGGCGAGACCATCTCATGGGACTCAGCTGGCAGCGTTGGATTCAAGGGCGCCCGCAAGAGCACGCCGTTTGCGGCGAGCCGCGCGAGCGAGAAGGCCGCCGGCAAGGCGCGTCGTCTTGGCATGAAGGAAGTGGAAGTGCGCGTCAAGGGCCCGGGTCCGGGTCGCGAGAGCGCCGTCACTGCCCTTTACGCCGCTGGCCTGAAGGTCACCACCATCGAAGATTGCACGCCGATTCCGCACAACGGCTGCCGTCCACCGAAGAAGCGCCGCGTCTAAAGCGGCATCGACTTTGTCCCTCTGCCGCAACAGGGGGGCGCGACCGGCTCCGGCAGCGGTCACGCCCATCCGAACAGGCAGAGGATTCCTCACAAAGGGTTCATTGACCAGCAAGTGGTCAGCCCGAGGTCCTGCCGGACCGTTACTAGGAGATTGAATCATGCATATCCGCTGGCGTGGACTCGAACTTCCCTACCGCCTCGAAAAAGACGAGCGCTCGGCTACCCCGACGTTCGGACGATTCACAGCAGAGCCCTTTGAGCGTGGCTTCGGTACGACGATTGGCAACAGCCTTCGCCGCACGCTGCTCTCAAGTCTCGAAGGTGCAGCAATCACCAAGGTCAAGATCGCGGGCGTGACCCACGAATTCTCGACCATGCCGGGCGTTCTTGAAGATGTCACTGACATCATCCTGAACATCAAGGGCCTGATTGTCAGCATGGACATCGAGTGCGATGAACCCAAGACCATGCGTCTGATGGCCGAAGGCCCAGGCGAAGTCACCGCTGATCTGATCGAGGCTGATCCTGCGATCACCATTCATAATCCCGACAAGATCATCGCAACGCTGACTGACAAGCGCGACTTTGCAGTCGAGTTCACCGTGCAGCGCGGCCGTGGCTACATGCCCGCCACCGAGCAGCACAAGCGTGAAGAAGACCAAGTGCTCGGCGAGATCGCTGTTGATGCGATTTACAGCCCAGTGCAGCGCGTTCGTTTCCGCGTTGAGGACACCCGCGTCGGTCAGCGCACCAACTATGACCGTTTGATCATGGATGTTTGGACCAACGGCACTGTGTCTCCGGACATGGCGATGGTTGAAGCAGCCAAGATCCTGCGCAAGCACCTCAACCCCTTCGTCCAGTACGACGTGGTTGGCAACGAGGTGGTGCCGCATGAAATCTCACAGGAGAATGACAAGGACCTCGAGCTCTTCAAGAAGCTCGGAATGTCCCTTGCCGACCTGGACCTTTCGGTGCGTGCCGGTAATTGCCTCGAAGGTGGCAAGATCCGATTCGTCAGCGACTTGGTGAACAAGACTGAAAATGATCTGCTGGAGCTGCGTGCGTTTGGACGTACGAGTCTCCGTGAAGTAAAGAAGAAGCTCGAGGACATGGGACTCAATCTCGGAATGCCGTTGCCGGAGGGCTTCACGCCCCCGACCGCGGGCTGAGCCGGTCCTAAAAGGAAACAACCATGCGTCATCGTATTGCCGGTTACCAACTCAACGTTACGTCCGCTCACCGTCGCTCCATGCTTCGGAACCTAGCGGCCGGTCTGTTCGAACACGGACAGATCACCACCACGCTCCCGAAGGCGAAGGCTGTTCAGCCGTTCGTCGAGCAACTCATCACGATCGCTAAGCGTCCAACGCTGGCCTCGCGACGCGAGTTGACCTCACGCTTGACCGACCGCATGGTCTTTGCGTGGGTTGCGGACCCGAACACGAAGGACGAGGTCAAGACTGCCCAGAGCCGACTCTGGGAACTTCCCGCGACCGACGAGATCGAGTTCAATCGATTCGGCGAGCTCCGCAAGGCGCCGCGCCTGATCCAGCACCTTCTCACCAAGGTGGCTCCGCTCTACAAGGATCGCGCCGGCGGCTACACCCGCATCATCAAGCTCGACAAGCGCCGCCTCGGTGACGCATCGGACTTGGTCATGCTGCAGCTCGTTGGTGGCGAAGAAGGTCCGCAGGTCAAGGGACGCAAGTCCACGCGACGCACTGTTGCGGACAAGCGCACTGCATTCGCCAAGAAGGCGAAGGAGAAGGCGGCCGCTGCGAAGGGTTAACCCCTGACGCGTCCGTGTTCTTGATTGATACCAAGTGAATTCCGCGCGCCCCAAGGCTTACCTTGGGGCGCGCGTGTTTTTGGATTGTGTGGATGACATCACGGGGTGTTGACGAGCGGTTGCCAACCGTTCTGATACGAGAGCCCAGCGGCGGAGTTGATGAGTCGCCGTTCGATGGTGCCGTTGGGCCAAAGTCGGAACAGCACGGTGCCATTGCCGCTGCTCGCCGTGGTGACCACCGCGAAGCCGATTGGCTGGATGGCAGGCACGGGAGCACTTTGGGCGGAACCGCTCGGTGTCGCTTGTGGTTCGGTGGCCGCGGGAGTCAGGACGGGGGTCCAGACGGGCGCGGCAATGGCTTCGGTGGTTCCGGCGCCAGTAGTGACGACGGCATGAAAGACGACGGCGCCTGCGAGCAGGACGAGGCCGGTACCGGTTGAGATGCGTGTAATCATGGGGTGGGATCCTAGTTGGCAGCGGACTCATGCTCCATCGGGCGCTGGACCGGGGGGACCAATTGTCTTGGCTAGCGTTGTGGCATCACGGTGACGTACTGGCCCTGATGCATCACGCTTTCGTACTGGCCTGCATTCGCCTTA
>DBCE01000221.1:4218-11874 GCA_002292895.1 Phycisphaerales bacterium UBA966 | reverse complement strand
GGTGGCGGAATGAGCCTGAGTCAGACTGCGCAACAGACTCGACAACACCATCAACAAAGGTCATTGCGACGGCATCGGCGCGGTCTGGAGAGCGCCCAATGGCCTCTTTGACCTCATCCTTGCTGCGGACTTGGATGCCTGCATCAGTGCCCATCTGCACAACCTTGTAGCGGTGAGCAAGAAGCTCAGTCTTCAGTTCTTTGTCAGGCGGCAGCGAGATAGGCACCGGAGAAGCTGGGTCTAAAGCCTCTCTCAAGCGCCAATACATCTCTGCCCGCATGTTCTTGAATCGCAGGAGACCGTTCTTGTCGCGCCCCTTTGATCCTTCGCTTCCGACAACTGGCTGAACAGCCACGTTCAGGCCGCGCAGGAAGTCGAGTGCAGATGCGCCAACGCCAATCGAGTCAACGCAGACCGGAGCGCCATCACGAATCAGCGGGATGACAAACCCGGCAGCGGATGCGCCGTCATGCGTCACAACACCTGGGCACGGCACAAGCTCATCAAACCAAGCGCCATGCCTGCGAGCTACCACTGAGTTATCAGTTCCGCCGCGTGCAACGTCGAAGCCCACGCGGTTCATTGCGCCCTTGGCTTCCATCGGTTGCCAGCGTCGCATAGAGGCTTCAACCCAAGCCGTTGGGATCAACTGCCACACATCATCAGTGCGGCCTGCATTGAAATTGCCCTCGGCCATCTGCGACCGCAGCGGCTCGGGAAGCGCCATCAGTGTGTCGGCGTATCCGGTCAACTGCAAAAACAGGTTGTCGTCAACGCTGGAGCGAATGAACGTCCGACTCTTCGGCTTGACCATCCGGCCTTTGATCTTGACCGGCGCAGGCCCATGAACTTCCATGTCCGCGCCCGTCTCATCAGTCACGAACCAGCGCAACTCCCCAGACTTGGCCGGGTTTGGGTGATCCTTATCGAGCCACGGAGCCCAGAACTTGATGACCCACTCGCCTTCTGCATCTGTCGGCGGGTTCCCGGCGCACACAACGCGTTGGCGAATCTTCGGGTTGTCCGTTCGCATCCAGCCAATCAACTGTCGAAACTGCAACTCGGTGAAGTGGCATATCTCGTCAAACAGCTTGGCGTCGTGCGCTCGGCCTTGGTACTTCGTCCAGTCGTCAACCTCTTTGACGCTGCCAAGCTCAAGGATGCGCGACCCCGGCAAGCGCCAGATACCACCGTTGCCGCTGTTCTGGCTGAACCCTTTGCGGCCATCTGGCAGCATCTTCGTCAGGCGCTCGATGATGCCGACAAGCTGAACGCCCTCGCGCCGAAAGAGGATGCTGTGATCCTGCTCGGTCAGCGCAAGACCCAACAGCAGGTCAGTTTTCCCGCCGCCAGCTTGCCCGCCATAAAACAGAATGTCGGCCTGGCTCTCAAGCGCTTGCGTCTGCGGCCCGGGCTGCGGAACCCAAAGCGGCTGATTGACCGTCAGCAGTGAATCCAGCTCCTTGCGCTCTTCATCTGACAGGAACGGGAGAAGCTCAAGCAACTCCCGGCTGTCAACTGCCGTCACTTGGCTTCCTCCTGGCGCTTGCGAGCCATATCAAGCAAGCGGGCCAAGCGCGTCGAGCGCTCTGCGTCCGTCAGTTCGCGGCCAGATTCGCCCGTAGCGTCGGCAGCATCAAGGCCAAAGGCTTCGCGCTCGCCCTTGCGCACGCGCTCATCAATCTCGGCGAGTGACTTGGTGTCAGCAATCCGGCTTGAGAGGCTGATGACCTTGCGATAAGCGCGGCCCATGCGATCCTCTTTGCCGTCTTCATCGGCACCACCCATGATCTCGCCAAGCTGCTCAAACAACTCCGGCGCGTCAGAGATAGCCTCGATCTCAGCCAACATCTTGTCGCGCAGTTCGCCAATCTTGCGAAGCCCGGTTCTGTGACGCAGGATGACTGCGCTATTGACCTCGGCCATTGCCGCGACAACCTCAATTGTTGCCGGGACTGCGTTGGCAACCTGTTTGGCAACCCTCTTGGCAACCTCATTGTTGGCAACCTTGGCAACCTCGGCTTCAATCAGTCGAGCAGCGGTGAGATTACGGACTGCTCCGGCAATGTCTTTCTGCCATCCGTTGCGGCGTGCCCGGTTCTGAATGGCGGTGTGACTGACCCCGTACTTCTCCCCAAGCTCACGGTCTGTGAAGTTGCCGGTTCTGTAGTCGCGCTCAAGCGCTTCTACGTCTAGCGGCTTCTTGGCTTCAGTCACTTCTCAATCACTCCGTAGGCCCGCTCGCAGGCGATCCCTGCTGCGTGGCTGGCGTCAAAAGCTGCTGCCAGCTCTCCCGCAACTGCGTCAACTTGGCCGAGCACGTTGGCGAGCACCATCCCGGGGGCGCTGGCTGCTTGGCTTGGGGCGGTAGCTTGGGAGTCGCAGGCGGCTGCGGCAATGCTTGCGGCGTCACGCAGGCTGCGAGCGGCAGCGTCAGCGCGGCGGCGATCAGCCTGGGCGCGATCAAGCTGCGCTTGGGCTTGTGTTGCGATGGTGTGGAGTGCGTCATAGCGGCGAGCCTCTTCTGTGCGTGCGGCGCTTGCGGCTTCAGCCACGGCCAGGGCGTGAGCCTCGGATGCTTGGGCGGCTTGTGATTCGTGGCGCAGGCCATTGACATACCAGCCAGCCGCGAAAGAAGCTCCAGCGGCCACGCAGGCGAGGAGGATGCGGAGTTGCATCAGGACTCATTCCTGCTGCTGGCTGCGTTTGAAGCCATGACCGGCAGATTTGATGCCCCCGTGTGCGGGCGAATTTCAGTGCCAGGAGGCCAGCGATAGCCAGCGACACGGGCAAGGTCAAAGGGTGCGATGCTCACGGCGTCACCCTGATTGCCACCCAGCACCATTAAGCGGCCACGCACATCAGCGCCGACGACAAAGCCGACATGGCCGCCACCGTCGCGGGTGAAGACCACCACAGCACCCACGGCAGGCTCGCTGATGGGCGATCCCCACTCAAGCCACGCCTTAGCCGATGCGTAGCGCTCTGGAATCTTGAATCCGGCGTCCTGCATGCACTTCGCAACGAAAGCGCCGCACCAAGGCAGCTTTGAATCGTCGTTGCCGTAGTGGCTCCAGAACCATGCGCCACCCTTGAGATCGTGCCAAACGCTCTTGATCCAAGCATTGACGCCAGGGCCTGGGACTTCGCGTTGGCCGATATGGGTATAAGCGTGCGCAATCCATGCGTGCATGAGGAATCCCTCTCTGACTGACTGCCAAGCCTGTTGGCCTTGGCGGGTGAACTGCGTAGGCGTAGAGACAATCCAGAACCTTGACGTTGCGACTTGCACCGCAGCGGTGGAGAGCGCCAGGAAAGCCACGGCGGGGCCGAAAAGGTCGGGCCTTAGAAGTACCGCCATCGCAACGGCAAGACCTCCAGCGCCTTGCAGGCTCATGGTCCATCTGATTGATGCGAGCGTTTCGGCAGACATGCGGACCGCCCTACAAAATGCGGCATAGGCCAGGACTGTCCCGGCGAAAACGATCAAGCCCTGGATGATTGGAGATTCAGGCATCAGGTGTGCCCTCCGTCTTACTGCTGTTGATCCCCAGACGGTTTTTTATGACTTCAATGACCCAATCGACGCGGTAGCCGATAAGCACGGCGGCAGGTGCTACAAGGTCAGTTGCAGGCAGGCCGGTGACGGCTGTTGCGCCCTTGGCTATCAGGCCCGTGAACGCGAAACCGAAGACCACGCCACGCAGGAGAATTGGCGCTCCGGCTGTTCGGCTTGATCTTGGTGTGGTGGTGACATGCACCAGCGCCCCGAGGAAAGAGCACACGATGACCACCGCGTACTCACCCAGCACCGGGCCGACCGATGCAGCCACCAGTGCAAGGAGCGCAGCGCCTGAGAGTGTCGAGGTTCCGGGTTCAGCCACGGCGCACCCCCCATAGACTGATCGCAACCGCCAAACTCAGGGCGGCGATTGCCGGGTAAACGTCTGGGCCATCTACAGTGCGGCACAAGTCAGCACCACCAGAGTCACTGCCCCACTGCACCCAGCCACAGAACGCACGCTGGAAAGCCTCAAGTGCACCCCAGAGGCACAAGAAAAAAGCTGCGAAGCGCACGCGCCAGCGCTGGACGACAGGCAGCACAAGCGCCAGGGCGACGATGTAGAGCAATCCAGCCTCTACCCCTTGCCCCACGTAAGCGGCATCACGCCGCTCCGCTACAGGCCACGAGTAATAGAGGTAGTTGCCCACCAGCACGGCCAGCAGCAAGGCTGCGGCGTGCGCCATGTGCTTCATGTCGGGCGGCGAGGGCCTGGGCCACCAGCACCGGCCACCACGACTTTGCCGGGGCCGCCAGCGCCGAAGCGCTCCAACTCCGCATCAGAGAGCGAAGGGAATTCGAGTTGCAACTCATCGCCGATGGTCTTGGCTTTGCGGTACAGCATCAGCACGACCAACAGATTCAGCGCACAAATCACCAACAGAGCCACCAACAACGCTTGAACAGTGTCCATAAGACCCCCAGAAACGACAAAACCCGCGTGCTGCGGGCTTTTTTGAGCGAGCGACACCCCTGAAGGTGCCGCTTAGAGTTTTGCCGGGGCTGTCTGTCCGGCTTTGTATGCGTGCAGGGACTATATATGGGCTGCGTCCGGTTTCAAAGGGGTGCAGTAGCCGACAGGCTCAGGGCTTGTCAGGTGGTTTTATCGGTTCCGTAGATAAAACATGATAATTGGTGCCGCAGAGACGAATCGAACGTCTGACCACCGGGATACAAAGCCGGGGCTCTACCAGCATGAGCTACTGCGGCGAAGATGGTAAGCCGCGACCCGCAGCCGTTTTGCGCCCTTGCGGGCCGACCATCAAGGGAGTGGACTAGCTCGGCCCTCAAAACCCGGTGGGGACAATGCCCACGGCGCAATCCACTCCCTTGATAGTGCTGGGTGCCGCAGTTTCCGTCCCGCCCAGCGCGTGACCTCATGACCGATCAGCGGCTTTCGTTCCGGCTTCCCGACCCATCACAGGCCAGTAGTGCCGAATTTGTTGATGGTGGCCGGTGCTGATCTCCGGCGTTCGTTCCTCCGCGACCCGCGCCACCAGCACGCAAGCATGATGGGCTCGGCAAATAAAACGGTGCGCATCAGCCTGCGCATTCACCATCAGATCATTGGACAGGATTCGACACCTGATTGACCAGACCGCATCTCATTCTGGTCGATTGGCTGCATACGTTCAGCGCGGTCATGTTTGTCAGTAGTCTTCGCAGTGCAAGGTACACAGTCATGACTCCGTGCCTCGCAATCCTTTTTTCTGCATCACTACTCAGCGTGTCCTTCCACGCCGCCAATGATCTGATGACCCCAGCCTTTTACATCGCTGGGATGGATGGTTGAATGACTAAGCAGTTCCAATGTCCGGCAAGACAGACTCAACTCTAACGCACCCCCAACAGCGACACAATAGCGACAGCGCACAATCAGGCCGCTTTAAGTCGTTGTCGCTTATACACTTTTTCTATTTGTGCGCATCCTCTCTCCGGCACCAAGACATATAGCCTGTATTTGTAGCCTTTTGCCTGTTTTCATCGGTGAACACCCCTAACCCGTCACCCGCTTTTGTCAGCATTTGTCGCTTTTAATAGCCTCCCCGCTGCGACAGCAGAGCGACAAGAAAGCGACAGGGTAGAGGCGTGGCTTATGTACGAAAAAGAGGCAAGACATGGCAAGCTATCGTCAGGGTCAAAGGTCACCCGGACGTAAGCGCGACACGCCCGACAAAGGCCGAGGCGACTTACTGGGCTCAGGCCGAAGAGGCTGCAATCAGGGCAGGCCAGCGCGGCCAGTACCCGGCGAAAACTTTCGCCCAGGCGCTCGACAGGTACGCTGCTGAAGTCAGCGCTGCCAAGGGATCTGGCGCTCAGGAGGTCAAGCGAATCAACGCGCTGAAGAAGCACTTTCCGAAGCTGTGCGCGCTCCAATTCTCCGAAGTCAAGACATCAGACCTCGCCGCTTGGCGCGATGCCCGTCTGAAGCAAGTCACACCCGGCTCAGTGCAGCGCGACATAAACCTCTTCCGCAATGTGTGGACAGTTGGCCGCAAAGAGTGGGGATGGTGCGGCGATTCGCCATGGCTGAATTTGCGGATGCCTGGGCAGAATCGCCCGCGCGAGTCAACATGGCGCTGGCAGGACATCCGGCGCGTGCTGCGTCACATGCACTACAGGACTGGCCTTGTGCCAGTGAGCGCCATTCACGAGCTGGCCTATCAATTCCTGATCGCCTTGGCTACGGGGATGCGGGCGGGCGAGATTGCAAACCTCAAGCGCTCCGACATCGACCTAGACCGGCGCGTTATCCTGCTTGAGCACCACAAGACCTCTCGCCTTGTCGGTGTTCGCCGAGTTCCTATCTTCAAGCGTGCGGCGCGTCTGATCCGGCTTGCGATGGCCGGTGAAGGCGGCAAGGATGGCGCACTGTGGACAATGTCGCCAAAGTCACGCGATACCCTGTTTCGGCGCTACACCGCAGGCGCTGGCGTGTCCGGGCTGACCTTCCACGATGCCCGCGCAACATTTGCAACCCTCACAGCCCGCAAGACTGACCCGCTCACACTGGCCAAAATCTTGGGGCACAGGGATATGGCTCAGTTGATAAAAACCTACTACCGAGAGGATGAGGCGGCTATTGCGGCGCGGCTTTAGATCGCCCCGTCTTTTATATTGCGCACAGCTTGTTCAAGCCAAAACATCCCGCGAGCCCTCTCGGATTGCACCAACTTGTCAACAAGCGATTCAATAGCGACCCATGCCTTTGGGTGATTGAGCAAGTTGACATCATGAGTGTCAATGTCAGCAAGGGCAGACAGGCAACCTTCCATGGCCTCTTCAATGTTCAGCATTGGGCACTGATCTTTCTCGCTCATCACATCACCTCTGTTCTATTGCGGCGGCTTGCCTGTCCGCGATGGCTTGAGCATGGAGGAAGTACCAAAAGCTCTCGCGTCCGCTATCAAGGTCAAATTGTTGGAGCCTGTCGGCCAGCTCGATGCACTTCTGAATCCTCTCAATGCATCCGCTGCCACGGTTGATCGTGGAAACCTCACAGAGAAGGGATCTCAGCGCTTCAAGCTCTTTGCATCGGTCGTTAGTCCAAAGCATCACATCACCTCAAAAAAGCGCATCACCCAGCCGCTCTAGCTCTTCGCGCTGATCTTGCGCGGCCTGCTGCGGCGTGGGTGGCGTGGGTCGGTTGTTGGGCGGGAATGGCCAGATTGGCGGATTGGGGGTGGTCATGTTGCATCCTTTGCCAAAGCAGCGGCGGCGCGGACGATGGCGCGGCGAGTGGCGGCGTAGGGGTCGTCACCATGCAGGCCGAACAGTTCAGCAACGGGCCATTCGTAGCCGGGTGACCGCGTGTTAAAAATGTTCAATTTCACCGCAAGCCTGAAGGCGTCTCCGTCATCCTCTAGCGGTCGCCACTTTTCGTATGAATGGCCTTTGACATACATCATGTCATCGCCGTTCCAATACCAGCCATCCAAAACGCAAGCCTTAGCAGCCCGCTCAAGTAGCTCTCTGTCGCTCATTTCTTCCCCTTCGCTTCCACGATCTTGCGGAACTCAATCCGCAACTCTTTGTGATCGTCCTTCGGCGCAAAGACCCCGCGCACCTCTGCTTGTCCTTCAGCAGCGCGGCGG
>DBCE01000221.1:0-4200 GCA_002292895.1 Phycisphaerales bacterium UBA966 | reverse complement strand
GGCGGGCGCGGAGTTTTTGGCTCCGCTCCGTGTCTGTCTTGGCTTTGGTCATCAGGCGGCCACTTCATCAATGCAATCAAGACAACCGCACGCATCGCGTTGTTCTGGCGTCAATTGGCCCCAAGCAAGTTTGCGAGCTTCTTTTTCTGTAGCGGCCTCCACCCAAATTTCTACGTCAATTTGGCACTCATCATCTACGAAAAGGAATTTAGACATGATGCTCTCCGGTGTGTGTTGCGATGGGTTCTATTATGTCTCCGTTGCGCGCAACGTCAAGGGGCCAACCACAAATAAATCCATCTGCCCCACACTCTCCACAACCTCAACCCTGACCCGTCGCCCAGGCTTGCCGTGCATCTTCTCCGCACACTTCGGCCCTAGCCAGTTCTTGCCGTACTGCATCGCGGCTTTTGTGAGCGGTCGATTGCAGCGGGCGCACTTCATAGATTGCGCACACCCAGCAGCGGCACTAGATCAGCCTGCACCTTTCGCCAGATTCGCTCAAGGCCGCCGCGCTCGTACTCGGCACCATCGCGCTTTGCGATCCACTGGCGGCAGTGTCTGGGGTGCGGCGCAAGCTCAAGGTCAAAGCGCTGCCCGTTCACTTCGACAAGCAAGCGACCCGGCGCACGCATGGGGATAGGCTCTCGCTCCGGCCTTTCCATGCCCTTCGCCGCCCTTGCCTCCGCCATCGCGTCAAGCTGGGCTGGGCTGTATCGCTTGCGTGCGTAGTGCCTCATTCGTCAGCAGAGTTCGTTAACGGGTTGCATAAATCAGAGTTCTGCAGCGCCTTGTGCCGCTCCATCCACTCGGGCACGCTCTGCGGGCCTCCCGGTGATCCAACATCAAGGTAGTCCAGCAGGGCGTCGGCGGCCTCGCTGCGGGCGTCAATGGTCCGTGACTGCACCAGTTTTGCAACGGCGTAGGCAAGGCGGTCGGCGCCAATTTCTTTAATCCTGTCCATGCAGAACTCTCCTATCGAGCGGACCCGCTGGGCCGCTCATTGCCGGTGTTAGGCCCCTCGGCCAGCATTGGTGGCGCGCCATCAAAAACGACCGCCTCACGGTTCGTCACCGCACCAAGCGGCGGCATGTCCAGCACGCTGCACACGCTGCGTTCCACCACCAGCGCCGGGTTCGTGCGCGCCGCATGCTTCGGCGGCAGGCGGTCCAGTTCGTCGGCACTGAACGGCACGGCCACAGTGCGCCGCTGCACGTAGGCCCCGCGCTTGAACAGAGCCGGGTAGTCGTTCCAGTTCACGCCCTTGGCGTGCAGCATGTCGTGCTTCTGTGGGCTGTTCTTGCCCATCAGCGCCTTGTGGCTGTAGTACGCCGAAGCCGCCATGCTCACGCTGTTCTTGGTGGCGTCCCACTCGCGCCACAGAAACACGTTCGCACCTTCGGCGCGGTTCGGCACATTCCACACGCGGGCGTCAAATGTCGGCAGGCGGCTCGCGTACTGCGGCATGCGCTCCAGCACCAAGCGGTAGAAGATCAGCGTGGCTTGCGCCGCAAGCTGGCTCGTCATCTTCGCCACGCGGCCATCAAACCAAATCTGGCTCTGCGTTGTGCGGCTGTGCCAGGCCAGTGTGATTTCATCGCTCTGCGTGTAGCCCATGCAAGCCCCGGTGTCGCGCACCAGCGCCGCAGTCGTGTCCACCATGCACGCCGAGAACGTAGCATCGAAGGGCCGCGCCATGCCTCGCGTGAAGCTGTGAAATGCGCGGCCGTCAATGCGCGCCAGCGCCGGCAGCAGTGGCATCAGGCGCCGGCCAGCTTCCATGCCTTCGTACAATTTCATGCGGTCGCCAAGATCGTCTTTCACATTCATCCTTTCATGCGTAGGGGCCGAACAAGCAATTCAAGCCGACGCCTAACGGCGCGGCTTAATTGCAACGTTATCCGCCGCTGCTTTGGCGGCGCGTTGCTGCCAATCTCCCAGGGCCGGGCGCTCTGTTGGCCACGGTTCGCCGTGCATGAATCCGCTCATCTGCTTCCGCAGGTCGGTCACGTCAATTCGGTTGCCGTCTTTGTCGCGGATCAGGCACCCACCGTCGCGCATATCGATGCGCAGTTCGATGTACTTGCACTGCATGTTTTCGTAGGGGCTCCACTTCCCAGCGCGGGCAAGTTCAATCACCGCCAGCGCATCGTCAACGTGGTCCCAAACGTTCGCGGCTTGCTTCTGTTTGAGGGTCAGGCTCTCAGCGGATAACTCTGCGCTCATGGCGGACACGCCGCCTTGGTCTTTGCTCATGATTCCTCCTTGCGGGCGTGCCGCATAGCTTCGGCGTTCTGCAACTTGCATCGACGGGCCAGCTCCACTAGCCAGGTCGCCAGCTCGGGCGGCGTGTGCTCTCTCTCGGCCTTTGTGATGTGTGGGCGATAGTCCTCGCGCTTCCGGCTCTGCACCACATGCGTGGCCTCGGCCATCGAGTAGGGCAGGTACGGCATTTCGCACGGCTCGCAGCCGACCACATAAAACCAAGTTTCTTTTTCGGCCTTGTGGCCCCACCACTTTTGAGGCGCGGCCAAAGTCCAGCCTCCAAAGGCATCACGCTCGCCAGGTCGCGGCAGTCTCTGAGCTGGCCAGAGCGTGCTACCCGCTGGGTGCTCCAGCACGCCGCCATACTCGCGCACCAGGGCAACCGCCAAGCGGGCTAGGTTGCGTTCGCGTCTGGGCGTGGGTTGGCAAATTGGCGCAGCCGTCCCCAGGCGCGGCATGGCGGGTGAGCAACCACCGGCCAGGGTCCGTCATAGGTTCGCGCATCACGCTCCATGTCGTACACCTCCACGCCTTGCAGTGCCTTGTAATGGCTGTCAGCACGAGCAAAGAGCACTGCCACAGTGTCGAGGTGCAGAACTCGGCGCTCATGCAAACCATGACCTTGGGCCATGTCATGCACTGCGGCGGTTTCGGTTCTGTCGGTCATGGTTGCATAGCTTGGTGGTTCGACGGCTTGCTGGCGCGAGCATGAATCCATGCCATTACCTTGACCGGGCAGACCGCGTAGTTGTGCGATCCATCCGTTCCAATGCTTAGCAGCTCTCCGCGCGGGAATCCTGCAGATCGTTTGCCAGTTGCCGAAATTGTTATGGTCTTCTGGCCTGCCATTACCGCAAACGCACACTGCATCACCAGTGCAGTAAGTCCGCCGTCGCTTTGTGCCTTACTTCCGCTCATAAGTCTTTCTCCGGTTGATCAACCGCCGAACTCGGCGGTCAAGCGCGACGGCCTAGCCGCCGCTTACCTCGTGGTTAGGCCCCAATCCCGTGCAGCCGCTCAATGTCACGCACGCACGCCTCAAAGTGGTCGAGGTTTTCGCGCAGCAGGCTGTCGAGAGGGTAATGCTGGGTCATCACCATCTCGATCTGATGCCGCGTCAGCGGCTTGCGCAGCATTTCGATTTCAGCCTTCGCCTCTCGCAGCATTTCAGGCCCCGGCATGTAGTCGCCACCGAAAATCGTCAGGCCCTTTTCCCAGGCGTGCGCAGCATCTTCCAGCCTTTCAGCCAGGGGCCTAACAGGGCGTTGCAGGCGAACCGCAACGGCGGGTTTCTGCACTTCATCGGTCATCTCAGTTTCCTCGGTATGTGGCTCGCGCGCCGTTACGGTCGCCTGAACTCACAGTTACAACCACCACACCACAGGCCAAGCCATCCAAATCATGACAGCCAGCGCGGCAAGATGGCTCAATACTCGGCGTGTCATGCTTCGACGGCCTCGCGCTTCTTGCGTGTGTTGCGCTTTGCCAAGTGGGCGACCACATCGTCAACAGCCCAGCGCTTTTCCTTTTGGCTGCGATTGATGATCGGCTCCGGGAATCCGGGCTCTTTAGTCACGGTGTTCGTGATGTGCGCAAGCCTGGGTGCGCCCATGTATGCCTGAATTTCTTTCGTTCCCCAGCTAGCCATGCTCATGAGCTTTTGTAGTGGTGTCATAGTCACTTGGCCCTCCACAGATTGCACGTTGCAGTCTTCTTGGTTGCAAAGCCGTGATCTGTGCAGCGCATCTTTCCTTCGATCTTGTAGGCTTCTGGCACTTCCTCCTCGCTGAAATACTTGCGTGCGTCGTTGTCGTAAATACTGATCTCGCCGCCATCATTCAAGGACTTCAACATCCAGGCAGGCAGAACCCTCTGGCTATGAAATGCCGCGCAGTTTGAGCACGTTTGATGCACTGGCTTGGCCTGATAGCCGCA